>JBMOFX010000305.1:0-3086 GCA_049318665.1 Ilumatobacteraceae bacterium
TGCGGTCGATGCCGAGCACGTCGCACACGGCGATCGCGTCGTCGGCGCAGTCCTCCAGGCGGAACGTCTTCCTCGAACGAATGCCGCGCCCGTGACCGCGGTGGTCGAGCGCGATCACGTTGAACTGCTGTCCGAGCGGCTCGTAGCAGGTGAACCAGTTGAGGTCAGCGGTGGCGGTCCAACCGTGCAACAGCACGATCGTCGGCGCTCCCACCGGGCCCTCGATGCGCCGCACGAACGTCGTGCCACGCCCGGGGAGATCCATCGCGGCACCTCGCGGCAGGTCGGGGGAGGGGACGCCTCCGCCGTCACGGATCGGCACTACGGCGCCCCCACCTCGATCACCCGGACACGCAGCGCGCCGTTGGGGGCCTGGTACTCGACCGTGTCGCCGTTGCGCTTGCCGATGAGGGCGGATCCGAGTGGGGACTGCGGGCTCATCACCGCGAGGTCGTCGGTCTGTTCCTCCGGGTGGCCGAGCAGGTATTGCTCGGCGAGGTCGTCGTCGTCGCCTTCGTAGACGATCGTGACGATCGAGCCCGGTCCAATCGTGCCATCGGCACCGACTTCCACGACGTTGTGGTTGATCGGGTCGAGCATGTGCTCGAGGTGCCGGATACGGCCCTCCATGTGGCCTTGCTCGTCCTTCGCGGCGTGGTAGTCGCCGTTCTCGCTGAGGTCGCCCATCAGACGAGCCGTCTCGATCTTCTGCGCCACTTCGATGCGGCCGCGTGTGGTCAGGTCGTCGAACTCGGCCTGGAGTCGCTCCAGCGCTGCCCGCGACAGGTGGTGGATCGCCATCCCTCGGAGCCTAGCGACGCGATGTCGCGACCCGCCGGACCTTCGACGAGCCCGACGAGGGCGTCGGTCAGACGGTCTTGACGATGTACACGTCGCACGGCGCGGCGTGTGCCACCGAGTTCGCGACGCTCCCGAGGACGCGCCCGATGCCCTGCATTCGTCGGTTGCCCACGACGATGATCCGGGCCTCGAGGCGCTTGGCTTCACCGACCAGCACATCGGCAGGGCTGCCCTCGACGGCACCGGCGGTGATGTCGTCGTGCACGTCGCGCAGGGTGTTGGCGATGCGGCCGGCTACCTGCGCAGCGATCTCGCCGCCACCCACGCGCCAGGTGTCGCTGCCGGTGCCCACGATCTCGTCGGTGTCGTGCTCGAACGCCGAGACGATGTGGAGGCGGGCCCCCAACGCCTTGGCGATGTGGGCGGCCTCGGTCGCGGCCTTCGATGCCGTCTCGCTGTCGTCGACGCCGACGATCACGATGTTGCTCATGGTGCTCTCCTGCCCTCTGTGGCTCGCCCCATCGTAGGTCGTCGTCCTCGGTCGGGTGAGGGACGAGGTGCAGCGCGGCGCTACCTTCCTGCGCCTATGACACATCGCATCGCAGTGATCGGCGGCGACGGGATCGGTCCGGAGGTGACCGCTGAGGCATTGAAGGTGGTGCGCGCGGCCGGCGTTGCCGTCGACACCACCGACTTCGACCTGGGTGGAGCCCGCTACCTCCGTGACGGCGAGATCTTGAGTGACGCCACGCTCGACCAACTTCGCGGTTTCGACGCGATCCTGCTCGGCGCGGTCGGCACCCCTGAGGTGCCGCCGGGGGTGATCGAGCGAGGGTTGTTGCTCAAGATGCGATTCGAGCTCGACCTCTATGTGAATCAGCGGCCGTTCATCGGTACCGCGCCCGGTCATGCCGGGCCGCACGACTTCGTCGTGATCCGTGAAAACACCGAGGGCCCGTACGTGGGCGAAGGCGGGTTGCTGCGCAAGGGCACGCCCTACGAGGTCGCCACGCAAGGCTCCGTCAACACGCGAATGGGCGCCGAGCGTGCGATCCGTTACGCATTCGATCTCGCCCGCACACGTGCTGGCCGCAAGCACGTGACCCTGGTGCACAAGACCAACGTGCTCACCTTCGCCGGCGATCTGTGGCAGCGCGCATTCGACGACGTGGCTCGCGACTACGCCGACTGCTCGACGGCGTACAACCACGTCGACGCCGCATGCATCTACTTCGTGCAAGACCCGCATCGCTACGACGTGATCGTCACCGACAACCTGTTCGGTGACATCCTCACCGATCTCGGTGGTGCGGTGAGTGGGGGCATCGGACTCGCGAGCAGCGCGAACCTCAACCCGGCCCGCACCGGACCGAGCATGTTCGAGCCGGTGCACGGTTCGGCCCCCGACATCGTGGGCACCGGCAAGGCCAACCCGGTCGCCGCGATCCTCAGCGCAGCGTTGATGCTCGACTTCCTCGGCGAGTCGGCGGCGGCTGATCGGATCCGAGCTGCGTGTGACCATGCAGGTAGTGGCAGCACCAGTGACATCGGTTCACAGATCGCCGCGGCCGTGGCAGGCTGACCGCCGACCACACGCAACGCAGGGGAACCCGATGCCAATCCAACCCACTCCGAAGATCTGGATGAACGGCGAGCTCGTCGACTGGGACAAGGCCCAGATCCATGTGCTCACCCACACGCTCCACTACGGCACCGGTGTGTTCGAAGGCATCCGTGCCTACGAGACCGCCGAGGGCCCGGCCGTGTTCCGGCTCACCGAGCACATCCAGCGTCTGTTCCGCAGCGCCCACATCCTCGGGATGGAGATCCCCTATACGGTCGACGAACTCGTCGCCGCCACGAAGGCGACGGTCGCGTCGACCGGTCTGCCGGCGTGCTATGTCCGGCCGATCGCGTTCTACGGCTATGGCGAGATGGGCATCAACACGATGCCGTGTTCGGTCGACGTGGCGATCGCGTGTTGGCCGTGGGGTGCCTACCTCGGTGATCACGCCGTCGAAAAGGGTGTCCGGATGAAGATCTCGTCGTGGACCCGCCACGATCACAACACGATGCCGCCCGCGGCCAAGACCGTCGGCAACTACGTCAACAGCTCGCTCGCCAAGGTCGAGGCGTTGAAGGCCGGGTACGACGAGGCGATCATGCTCGCCCCCAACGGTCTGGTCGCCGAGTGCACGGGGGAGAACCTGTTCGCGGTGCGTGACGGAATCATCCTCACGCCGCCGTTGTCGGCTGGCGCGCTGCAGGGCATCACTCAGAACTCG
>JBMOFX010000306.1:0-3076 GCA_049318665.1 Ilumatobacteraceae bacterium
GCGTGCGAAGGACGTCGAGGAACTCGTCGCCGAGGCCGTACTTGAACGTGACGCGACCGACGTCGAGCCAGCGCGGCATGAGGATGACTTCTTCGTGTTCGACGTTGACGCATTCGAGCGCGCCGATCCCCTCGGGGAAGATGAAGGTCTCGGGTTCACTGAACGGCTCGGTGGTGAACCACCCTCGATCGCGTTCATACACGATCGGCGGGTTGAGGCACTCCTCGATCGTCGTCCAGATCGAGAACGTGGGGGCGAACGCGAACCCGTCGATGACGAGGTCACTGCCGTCGCGCACGCCGACTTCGTCGATGCGGCTGAACAGGTGGTCGGAGGCATATCGCGCCATCACATCGGAGAAGCCGGGCTCGACGCCCATGCCGACGATCGCGAGCTGACCGCGCTCGGCCCAGTCGTTCGCGACTTCGAACTGTGCATCGCCGAGCATCACGCCCGGCGTCGAGTACGGATCGGTTGGATGCGGCGTCGACATGTGCATCGCCATGTCGAGGTAGTGGCATCCGGCGGCGAATGCGGCGTCGAAGATCGGCGGGTTGAAACGAGGATCACACGCGTTGACGACGATGTCGGCGCGCATGCTGCGGATGAGATCGACGAGCTGGGTGACGCTCGATGCGTCGACGTGGACGGCGGAGACACGGGGTGAGTGCGCCAGTACTGCGGCCCGCTGTGCGCGGGCCAGATCGACATCGGCGAGGACCACCGCCTCGAAGACGTCACGTCGGGCCGCGATCGATGCGAACGCGGCGCCAACACCTCCGGAACCGACGATGAGGACTCTCATGAGCCTGCACGATACCAGGCGACTGACTGTTGGGTCAGCCATGCTGACGTGAACAACAGTCAAACTGTTCCACCAATCAGTCAGTCAGCGCCGTGCATGGCCCGACCGGTTCCGCTTGGCTAGGTTCCGGGGGTCGGCGGGGGCCGGCACACAGGTTGAGGGGAACCGATGACAGAGACGAGCTGGAACTTCGCCGATATCTGGGAGGCGGTGGCGGCGCACGTGCCCGACCACGCCTGCCAGATCCAAGGCGATCGGGTGTTCACGTGGGCCGAGTTCGATCGACGCGCCGATGCCGTCGCGGCCGACTTCATTGCCGCCGGACTGGGCCACCAGTCGAAGGTGGCGATCTACCTCTACAACGCGCCGCAGTACCTGGAGACAATGGCAGCGGCGTTCAAGGCGTCGCTGGCGCCCGTCAACACCAACTACCGGTATGGCCCCGACGAGATCACCTACCTGTTCGACAACGCCGACGCCGAGGCGGTGGTGTTCCATGCGTGCTTCTCCGACTTGGTCGACGAGGTGCGCACCCGGCTGCCGAAGGTGAAGCGATGGTACGTGGTCGCCGACGAGACCGGTGCCGGCCCGGACTGGGCCACCTCGTACGAGGCCGTCGCCACCTCCGGTGCGCGGCTCGGCCAACTCGACTGGGGTCGCAGCCCGGACGACCTGTTGCTGCTGTACACCGGCGGCACCACCGGCATGCCGACGGGTGTGATGTGGCGGCAGGACGACATGTTCAACGTCCTCGGCGGCGGCGGCAACCTCGTCGCCGGGATCCCACCGGCCGACGGCCTTGCCGACTTGATCTCGCGCATCGACGCCACGGTGCCCGGTGCCGCCATGCTCGTCGCCTGCCCGCTGATGCATGGCACCGGTCAGTTCACCGCACTGAACAACCTGTCGGGCGGCGGCTCCATCGTCACACTTGTCAACCGCAAGTTCGATGTCGACGAGTTGTTCACCACGATCGAGGAGCATGGTGTCAGCAGCCTCGTCATCGTTGGCCAGGCGTTCGCCGGTCCGATGCTCGACGCACTCGACGCCGAGCCCGGCCGGTACAACCTGTCGTCGCTGTTCCTGATGGTGTCGTCCGGCGTGATGTGGAGCCAGGAGAACAAGGACGGTCTCCTTCGCCACCTGCCGCAGGTGCTGTTGTTCGACTCGTTCGGCTCGTCGGAAGCCGTCGGCCTGGGCTCATCCGTGTCGGCGGCCGGCGCGGCCCAGGAGACCGCGAAGTTCACGCTGGGGCCGAGCTGTGCGGTGTTCACCGACGATGGTCGCCGCGTGGAGCCAGGCTCTGGCGAACAAGGCGTCGTCGCGGTTGGGGGCTTCATCCCGCTCGGCTACTACAAGGACGAGGTGAAGTCGGCCGCGACGTTCCGCACCTTCGAAGGACGTCGGTGGAGCGTCCCCGGTGACTTCGCCGAGGTGAACGCCGACGGCTCGCTGAAGCTGCTGGGTCGCGGATCGGTGTGCATCAACACCGGCGGCGAGAAGGTCTTCCCCGAAGAGGTCGAGGAGGCGTTGAAGAAGCATCCTTCGGTGCGCGATGCCGTGGCCGTGGGTCTGCCCGATCCCCGCTTCGGCGAGACGATTTGCGCGGTGGTCGAGCCCGAGGGCGATGTCGTGCCCACGCTCGCCGAGCTCAGCGACCACGTGAAGCTGCACCTCGCCGCATACAAGGCGCCGCGCAACCTCGTGGTCGTCGACACCATCGGACGCGCACCCAACGGCAAGGTCGACTACAAGCGGCTGAAGGGTGTCGCGGTCGACCAGGTCGGCGCCTCCCACGGCATCGGCGAGTGAGCACGACGGCCGACCGCCTGCGGAGTCGCCTGGCGAACGGCGAGAGCGTGCTGATGCCGGGTGTGTGGGATCCGCTCAGCGCGAAGTTGGCCGAGGCTTCAGGGTTTGCCACAGTCTTCCTCTCGGGGTACTGCGTCAGCGGCACGCTGCTCGGTGAGCCCGACATCGGGTTGCTCACGCAGACGGAGATGGCCGAGGTCGCGCGACGGGTGTGCGGCGCAACGCCCGACCTGCAGGTGGTGGTCGATGCCGACACCGGCTACGGCAACCCGAGCAGCACGATCCGCACGGTCGAACTGTGGGAGGCGGCTGGCGCCGCGGGGATGTTCCTCGAGGATCAGGTGTGGCCGAAGCGATGCGGCCACATGAGCGGCAAGCAGGTGATCGATCGAGGTGACTGGCTGGCCAAGCTGCGCGCCGCGTGCGACCACCGAACCTCGCTGCACGTGACGGCGCGCA
>JBMOFX010000307.1:0-3070 GCA_049318665.1 Ilumatobacteraceae bacterium
GGCCGGTCTGCGCCTCCAGCGCTTCGAGCCCCGCGAGCGCGTTGCTGCGAGACGAGGGCTCCGACGGCATGACGGCAGCGTACGACCTCGATCATCCAGCGACCGGGCAGTCGGTGTCCGACGGTGCCGTCGTGGTGCTCGCTGCCGTCACCGTGCTGGCCGTGTGGCAGGGCATCTCGGCGACGACTGCGGTGGTCACGCTGGCGGCGGCTGTTGCCGGTTGCTGGCTCGTGCGTCGGCCGTTGCTGGTAGCCGTTGCGGTCGTGCTTGCCGTCGCCGGCGCCGTGCTCTCGCAGCGAGCGTGGGACGCTGCGACGGCCCCTGTGCTCGGACCGTTCCGCGGTTGGGCCACCCTCGCCACCGATCCGCAGCCTCGGGGCAACTCGGTGCACGTGGTGCTCGAGATGGACGGGCAGCGGTTCGAAGCGTTCCTGTACGGATCGTCGTCGTGGCAGCTCGGTCGGCGGGCCGCGGGGGAGCGAGTGCTGGTCGAGGCTCGCCGTGTGCCGCTGCCGGCCGATCGGGCACGCCGAGCACAGGCCCGCCACATCGTCGGTCGCTTCGAGATCGACCAAGTGTTCCTCGACGCCCCCGGCTCGCCGCTCGCCACGAGCGCGAATCGAGTTCGAGACACCTTGCGGAACGGTGCGGAAGCGGTAATGCCGGCCAACGACGCCGCGCTGTTCACCGGACTCGTGATCGGTGACGACTCGCGCCAACCGTCGGCGATGATCGACGCGTTCCGTGCCGCCGGACTCAGCCACCTGACCGCCGTGTCCGGGCAGAACGTCGGCTTCACGCTGGCCGTGTTCGGCGTGATGTTGCGACGGCTCCGACCGTGGTGGCGGCTCGGCGCCACGTGGGCGGTGATCGCCTGGTTCGTGGTGGTCACGCGCGTCGAGCCGTCCGTCGTGCGCGCCGGCGTGATGGCATCGATGTCGGCGTGGGGGTTCGCGCTCGGACGTGAGCGGTCGCCGCTGCGCATGCTCGCCCTGGCGGTGATCGTCCTCGTGCTCGTCGATCCGCTGCTGGTGTGGTCGGTCGGGTTCTGGCTTTCGGTCACTGCAACGGCTGGTGTCACCGCAGCTGCCCCGCGCATCGAACGTCGGCTCGGCGGACCGAGATGGCTCGCCGCGCCGCTCGCGGTCACCCTTGGCGCGCAGTTGGGTGTGCTGCTGCCGTCGTGGCTCGTGTTCGGCCGGATGCCCTCGCTCGGCGTCGTCGCCAACATGCTTGCCGTGCCGGTCGCGGGCGTGGTGATGCTGATCGGCATCCCCGCCGCGATGGTGGCCGCCGTCGTACCGCACTGGCTGGCGGTGGTCGCAATGGCACCGGCCGCGTGGGGGACTCGATGGGTGCGTGCGGTGGCCGAGCTGAGCGCCCGCCTCGAACCCCACGGCCTCGTTGCGGCCACCGTTTGGTCGGTGCAACTCGCGGTGGTGCTCGCCCTGGTGATGCACGGTCGAGCGCGAGCGGCCGAGCCCGATGCGCGACGATGACAGCGCCATGGCAGTCCACCACATCACCGGCGACGACGAATCGCTGCTGCTCACCGCTACCACCGAGTTGGTCCACCGACTCGTCGGCGACGGTGACCGCTCGCTCATGGTCGACGACTTCGATGGCCCCGACTACGAGCTGGCTGCGGTCGTCGATGCTGCCCAGACGCCACCGTTCCTCACCGACCGGCGAGTGGTCGTCGCTCGTGGCATCGGCCGGTTCACCGTCGATCAGGTCGAGTCGCTCGTCGCCTATCTGCCCAACCCGCTGGAGTCGACCGAACTCGTGTTGGTCGGTGGTGGCGGCAAGATCCCGAAGTCCCTTGCCGACTCGCTGAAGAAGGTGGGGGCGCACGTCACCGACACGGTGCCGCCCACGAAGGCGAAGGACCGCACCGCGTGGGTGCAAGAGCAACTGTCGGCTACCGACGTGCGGGTCGACGGCGCGGCGCTCCAACTCATCGCGGGCTGGATGGGTGAGGACGCGGGGATGCTGCAGGGTCTCCTCGACACGCTGGCCAGCACCTACGGCTCGTCACGGGCGTTGAAGGCCGACGATGTGCGGCCGTTCCTCGGCGACGCCGGCGGCGTGCCGCCGTGGGACCTCACCGACGCGATCGATCGTGGCGACACGACGAAGGCGCTGACGCTGCTGCACCGGATGATGGGCGGCGGCGAACGCCACCCGCTGCAGATCATGGCGATCCTGCACAACCACTATGCCCGCATGCTGCGCCTCGATGGCGCCGACGTGCGTGACGACAATGCCGCGGCGCAACTGCTGGGCGTGAAGTCGCCGTTCGCCGCTGGCAAGTCGCTCACCCAATCACGCCGACTCGGCAGCTCTGGCGTGGCACGCGCGATCGGGCTCCTCGCCCAGGCCGACCTCGACCTCCGCGGCGCGAAGGACTGGCCCGCCGACATGGTGATGGAGGTGCTCGTCGCCCGGCTGTCGAAGCTCGGGACCGGCCGCCGGTAGCCCGCAGCCCTGAGCCCGCAGCCCGGACCGCATCCGAAAACGACACGAGCCCGGGCCGAAGCCCGGGCTCGCTCGGTTGATCGAAGCTCGAAGGTGAGAAGGAGATGCCGCTCAGCTGGCCGAGGCGGCGTTGATCTTCTTCATCAGACGGCTCTTGCGACGTGCTGCCTGGTTGGGGTGGATGACGCCCTTGGCGGCGGCCATGTCGAGACGCTTCACGGCGAGACGCAGGGCCTCGTCCTCGGTCTCGGTGCCGACAGCCTTCACCGCGTTCTTGCTCCGCGTGCGCAGCTCGCTCTTGACGGCCTTGTTGCGCTCGGCGGCCTTGGCATTGGTGAGAATGCGCTTCTTCTGGCTCTTGATGTTCGCCATGGTGCTGGGTGTCTCCTCGATCGGTGCTGTGCTCACCACGACGGGCAGACACAAGGCAGCCCTGGAGGTTACCAGGCGGAGGTAGAGTCACCACACCCTCCGAGCACCGAAGCAGCATGGACCTCGCCAAAATCCGCAACTTCTCGATCATCGCGCACATCGATCACGGCAAGTCCACCCTCTCCGACCGGATCCTCGAGATCACCGGTGCCGTCGAGAT
>JBMOFX010000308.1:0-3041 GCA_049318665.1 Ilumatobacteraceae bacterium
TCGCACACCTCGACCCCGACCTTGTCATTGAAGTCGTCCCGGTCGGACCGGCGCCCGGCGAGCCGCTCGGCCTGCACTTCGCCGCACGCTCGGGCGACAAGGGCGGCAACGCCAACGTCGGCATCTTCGCCCGAGAGGCCGCCGGCTACGCGTGGCTCGAGCAGCACCTGACGAGCGACGTAATCCCCCGCCTGATCCCCGAAGCCGTGGGTCTCGAGGTGCGGCGCCATGAGCTCCCCAACCTGCACGCGCTCAACTTCGTGATCGTCGGCTACCTCGGCGAGGGCGTCGCCTCGAGCACCGCTTTCGACCCCCAAGCGAAAGGCCTCGGCGAATACCTCCGCTCCCGCCCTTGGCCCGGCCTGGACTGACCATCGGTTGATCCCGAGGGCCTCGCCCGTAACAACACATTTGTGGCTGATGCTGCCGGGTCGTTGCGGGCCGATGCGGACGACCCCTACCGCTCTCGGTCGTATCCTGCGAGCCGTGGATCGATCGCACCTCGTCGCCAGCGACGCATCACGGCTTCGGGATCCGCATGGCTGACGAGCAACGAGTCAAGGTGTTCGTCCATCCGATCGTGTTGACCGAGCACGTCTTCGACAAGGTGCGCTCGATTGACATGACCCTCGCCGAGTTCAACGCCGACACGGTGCGCTGGACCCAGGACTTCCGGAGGAGGCGATCATGAGATGCGACGTGTGCGACAACGGAGAGCGGCGCCCTGCCCAGCGGGCCAGGATCGCCGAGAAGAACGGGACCACAGCCGTCGTGCTCGGCGTGCCGGTCGAGGAGTGCCCAGCGTGCGGTCAGGTGTGGCTGACGATGGACACTGCGATCCAGCTCGACGAGATCTTCAACCGGCTCCTTGCGAGCGGCGCAGAGATGGCACAGACCCACTGGGAATCTGCTGCCGCTGCCTGAGCCCCCGAAGCTCCAGGACCCCCACCCCGACGGGCTTCTCCCCCGCTCACGACTCGGCGTGGCCGACGCATCCACAAACGCCGGGACGGATTGCTCTGGGACCGCCGCGAGCAGTTCGGTCAGTTGGCGACGTCGACGGCGCTCACGATGATGGTCGGTGTCAGCTTGACGGTCTCGAGGTGCGGGGCCAGGAACCCCCAACCTGCACGCGCTCAACTTCGTGATCGTCGGCTCCCTCGGCGAGGGCGTCGCCTCGAGCACCGCCTTTGACCCTCAAGCGAAAGGCCTCGGCGAATGCCTCCGCTCCCGCGCCTGCCCCAACCCGGACTCACGCTGGGAAGATCGCGCGGCCTCGCGTGTGACAACACTTGCTGGACAGCCGCCTGGCGACATCGGGCCCGCTGGAGTCAGCGAAAATGACGTCATGGACGACCAACTCGATCTCCTCATCGACCTCCACGCCGACGCAGAGCGCCAGGGCCCCGGGAGCGACGAGACCACCCGACTCGCTCTCACCCTTTCCCGGCTCGAAGGGAGGGAGGGGCTTGCCATCGCAGATGTCGGATCCGGGACCGGTGCGGCCACGTTCGTCCTCGCGCGCGAACTCGACGCGCACATCACCGCCATCGACCTCCTCCCGCAGTTCCTAGGACGGCTCGACGACGCGGCCCGCCTCAACGGACTGGCCGATCGCATCACCACCGTGACCGCATCGATGGATGCTCTCGGCTTCGAGGATGGCTCCCTCGACGCCATCTGGTCCGAGGGTGCGATCTACAACATGGGCTTCGGCCGCGGTGTCAACTCATGGCGGCGGTACCTGAAGCCGGGAGGCATCCTCGCGGTGTCGGAGATCACCTGGCTCACCGAGCGGCGACCCGCCGAACTCGAGGACCACTGGACCCGCGAGTACCCCGAGATCGCCACTGCGTCGGCCAACATCGCAGTGCTTGAAGAAGCTGGCTACCGCCCCATCGGCTACTTCGCGCTTCCAGAGCCCTGCTGGCTGGACCACTACTACCGGCCGATGCAAAGCCGTTTCGCAGCGTTCCTCGACCGCCACGAAGGGTCGACAACGGCGAACGAGATCGTGAACGCTGAGGCGCACGAGATCGACCTGTACATGAGATTCTCACACTTTGTGGGTTACGGCTTCTACATCGCCACCCGTACCAGCGACTGATGGGGCCGAGCGTTGCACTCCCCGCGTGGCGTTACGGGACGCGTGTTGATGGCGTCACACGGATCACCGTGAGTCCAGCTCTGCGGAGCTCGGTCAGCGTGCGTGCTCGCTGTTCATCGGTGATAGCCGCAGTGACGGTGAGCACCGTGCCCCCGGTTCGGCGCGCGCGACCAGAGCACCGATTCGTCGATTATGGCTAGATCTTCATCTGGAATGACGCCATACTGTCGGGATGGAAGCAGGTGTACGTGAACTCCGGGACCACTTGAGCAAGTACCTCGAGCTGGTCCGCGACGGCACGGAGGTGACGGTTACCGATCACGGCAAGGCGGTCGCCCGACTGGTGCCACTCGACCGGCCACGCCCGCTTGATCGCCTGATCGCAGAGGGACTCGTGACGCCACCTCGCACCAGCAAGCGACCGCGCTCAGGTAGCGCGCTCAAGGCGAACGGTTCCGTCAGCGACCTCATCGCCGAACAACGACGGTGATCGCGTACTTCGACACGTCGGCCATCGTCCCGCTGATCATCGAGGAAGCAACCAGCCCGACATGCCGCCGCCTGTGGAACGACGCAACCCGCGTGGCCAGCTCGCGATTGCTCTACCCGGAGACTCGTGCTGCGCTCGCACGGGCCGAGCGCTTAGGACGGTTGACCACGCGGCAACTGGCCACCGCAGTCGGCGAGCTCGAGTCTTTGATCGAACAGATCGACGTCATCGAAGTCAGCCCCGACATCGCACACGCCGCCGGTGAGCTTGCGCAGCGTTTCGGCCTGCGCGGTTACGACGCCGTGCACCTCGCCGCAGCGCTGGCGATGAACGACGATGACGTTGTACTCGTCACCGGCGACCACGATCTCGCGTCCGCCGCGAAAGCAGCTGGCATGGCGACAGCCCTCACCACCGTTTGACAGGAACCGACCGACCAGGGGA
>JBMOFX010000309.1:0-3022 GCA_049318665.1 Ilumatobacteraceae bacterium
CGCGAGCACCGCACCCTTCGAAGCCGTGTACGCCACCTGCGGCGTGGCAGCACCCATGTGTGCCACGAACGACGCGACGTTGATGATCGAGCCTCCGCCCGACGACTGCATCGCAGGGATCGCGAACTTGCAACCGAGCAGCACGCCGAGGACGTTGATGTCCATCGTCTTCTGATAGGTCTCGATGCTCGTGGTGACCGGGTTGTCGTCGTCGCTGAGCATGACGCCAGCGTTGTTGTAAAGCACGTGCAAGCCGCCGAATGTTTCGACTGCGTGCTGCACCGCGTTCTCCACCGAGCTCTCGTCGGTCACGTCGCAACTCACGTACGACGCCTCGCCACCCGCTGCCGAGATGGCTTCGACCACCTCGTCGCCGTCGGCCATGTCGGCAATCACGACCTGGGCGCCTTCGGCCGCGAATCGTTCGGCGCCAACGCGTCCGAGTCCTGATGACGCACCGGTGATGAGGGCGACTTTGCCCGCGAGTCGAGTCATGGCGCCGACGGTAGTGGACCGGTCAGACTGACGGCACATGAGCGCATCCACCTGGCGAACCGTGACGTGGAACCTTCGCGGCTCGGCGGGCCCCGATCTCGACGCCGTTGCAGCGGTTGTTCGCGACCTCTCCCCCGATGTGCTCGCCTTGCAGGAGGTCCGCCGTCACCAGGCCGCGCACCTGGGAGGCCTCCTCGGCTTCCAACATCGGTGGGCTCGCAAGCATCATCCCTACTCTCCGTTGGCGCCATGGACCACGGAGGGACTTGCGCTGCTCACCCCACATGACATCGGCGAGGTGAGTCGCCACAACATCTCACCCGGCGTATCCACGTGGACCTACCGCCACCGTGTCGTGCTCGCAGCGACGATCCACCGCGGCGCCGACGAACTCCGCGTCTACGACACGCATCTGGCCTCCGGGCCGGCCCCCGACGAGCGCATCGCGCAGGCCGCTCGCGTCGCGAGCGTGGTGATCGCAGACAGCGCAGCGACGCGCATCGTGATGGGCGACCTCAACGCGCCCGGCGAAGTGGAGGTGATCCGCGAGCTGCGCGTCGCGGGGCTACGCGACCCCGGCGGCGGCCCGACCAACCCGTCGATCGCTCCACGCCAACGCCTCGACTACGTGCTCGTACCCGACACCGCGACGGTCGTCGAACAACACGAACCCGACGGCGGCGAGGACTGGTGGGCGATCAGCGACCACCTCCCCGTGCTCGTGGCGTTTGAGACCTGAAGCTCGCGCTCAGCTGAACGATCGGGCGATCACGCGGTCGATCGAAACCCTGTGGGGCATGCCGATCGATCGCGCCAAGTGCTCGATTTCCGCGCGGTCCACGAGCGATGCCACAGCAAGAGCCCTGCAGTACTCAACATCCTTCGCGCGACCTGCAGCTGCCTTCGATATCCAAACATCGCCCGGGCTCAGGCACCAGCCGACCTTCACACCTGCGATGGACTCGCTGACCAACGGGACGAGTCGTTCGCGCCATCCCTCGGCCAGAACGGCAACTTCCAACTCAGCTCCTTCGGCGTAGTAGCCGTGGGTTGCGTGGAACAGCGAGCCCTCACCGAGAGCTCCATCGATGAGGAGCGCGAGGTCAGATCGATCGACACCCAGCGAAACCCTCGAGATCTGGTGATCCACAGCGATATCGGCTTCGGTCGATCGTGTCACCTCGTACGGCAGTTCCATGTCGTCGACGGTTGCGAGAATCGCCTGTGAGCCGAGCACGATCACGTCATCTACTCCGACCACTGTGGCCGCAGCGCGCACGACATGGGCGAGTTGCTCGCGATTCACGCGTGTGCGGCCGCCGCCAACACCAAGCGGCGCTCGTCATCGGTCAGCAAGCCGGCAAACGGCGCTACCTGGCGGAGATCATCGCCGTACTCGTCGCTGCGCAGCAGAAGCTGCGACACCGCCTCGGGGCCGTCATCGACCGCATGGCGCCATGTGGCAACCCACTGCTCACCCGATCGGCCGCGAGTGTTGGCGGCGAGCACAACCAACTGGTTCAACGCGAGACTCCGCGCGTCATCCCACCGCTCCCGAACGCGAACAGCCGTCGCCGCTGCCATGGCACGTCGGAGACGCCGCTGTCGATCGAGCGCTCGTTCGTGATCGGACGGCACGACTCGAAGTTCGAGCTCTAAACCGGCGGCTTCCGCGATCCGACTCAGCGTCGACAGACGTGGTTCCTTTCGGCCCGCCTCGTAGTCCGCAATGGTCGGACCCGAGGTACCCGCGGCTTCTGCCATGGCGCGCTGGCTGAGGCCCGTGCTGGCTCGCACTGCCTTGATGATCGTCGACGTGTCCATCGGATGCCTCCCATCTGCTATCCGTTCGAATAGCATAGGGCTATCAGTAACTAGATGCGCTCCCAATAGCGGCGGAGCTCCCAGTCGGTGACGGACTGGTTGAAGGCCTCCCACTCCGCCTTCGCCATCGTGAGGATGTGGTGGTGCACGTCGTCGCCGAAGCACTCCTTGGCGATGGACGAGTCCTCCCACAGCGCGATCGCATCGGGCAGGTTCCAGGGGATGCGGTCGATGTCGGTCGCCTCGTAGCCGTTGCCGACGTAGGGATCCCCGAGCGGTAGCTGATGCCGAATCCCGTACAACCCACCCGCGAGCTGCCCGGCGAACGCGAAGTACGAGTTCGCGTCGGCGCCGGGGATGCGACACTCCACGCGGGTGCCCTTGCCGTGACCGACCTTGCGGAACCCGAGGGTGCGGTTGTCGACGCCCCAACCGATCCCCGTCGGCGCCCACGACCCGAGCTGGAAGCGCTTGTAACTGTTGATCGTCGGTGCCCACAGCAGGCTGAACTCGCGTGCCGTGGCGATGAGCCCGGCGAGGTAGTGCTGGAACGTCGCCGACATGCCGTGCGGACCGTGATGGTCGTCGAACACAGCCGTCGCCCCGTCGAGCGTCCACAGGCTCGAGTGGATGTGGCACGACGACCCAGTGTCGTTGAAGTCGTACTTGGCCATGAAGCTCACCGAGCGCCCGTTGAGATGAG
>JBMOFX010000310.1:0-3014 GCA_049318665.1 Ilumatobacteraceae bacterium
GGCGCTGTCACGTCCGGAGTCGGTCGACACACCTCCCACCTGGAGTTGTAAGGGTGACCTAACGGGTGATAGGTATACCTAACTATGCGATCACGTCATCTCCCCGCTACTGCTCTGCTCGTCTCGCTCGGTCTCTTCACGGGCCTCGCTTGCGCCTCCGACGACGGTGCATCGGAACCGACTGCGACCTCCACCGTCACCGTGTACACGAGCCGCCACTACGGCATTGAGCCCGTGTTCGACGCGTTCACGAAGGCGACGGGGATCCAGGTTCGCTTCACCACCGGCAAGGACCCCGAGCTGCGCGAGCGGCTCGTCGCCGAAGGGGAGAACACGCCGGCCGACGTGTTCATCGCGGCCGACGCAGCCAACATCGAGCTCACCTCCGCAGCGGGCGCGCTCGCCAAGCTCGACTCGACGAAGCTCACCGCCGCGATCCCCGTCGAGCTGCGCAGCAGTGAGAACACATGGTTCGCGCTGAGCCGGCGGGCGCGGGTGCCGATGTACTCCACCGAGCGCGTCACCACCCCGCCCACCACCTACGAAGCCCTCGGCGATCCGGAGTGGAAGGGCAAGCTCTGCCTCCGGCCGAGCACGCACCCCTACACCCAGTCGCTCGTCGCCGGACTGATCAACGAAGTGGGCGACGAGGAGGCGACGCGCATCGTCGAGTCGTGGGTGGCCAACGACCCGCTCTACATCGACAGTGACACCGACATCTTGAAGGCGATCCAGAAGGGCGACTGCGACGTGGCGCTGACGAACACGTACTACCTCGGCCGCCTGCTCACCGAAGACCCTTCGTTCCCCGTGGCGCTCAGCTGGCCCAATCAAGATCGGAAGGGCGCACACGTGAACGTGAGCGCAGGCGCCGTCACGCTGCACGCGCC
The DNA here is from genome assembly GCA_049318665.1 of Ilumatobacteraceae bacterium. Taxonomy (GTDB): domain Bacteria; phylum Actinomycetota; class Acidimicrobiia; order Acidimicrobiales; family Ilumatobacteraceae; genus VFMC01. The sequence goes on from JBMOFX010000310.1 coordinate 891, forward strand.
GAACCCGACCGCTGCCCAGGCGTTGCTCGAGTGGCTGGCCACCGACGGCCAGAAGCAATTCGCCGACGCCAACTTCGAGTTCCCCGCCGACCCGTCGGTCGCTCCCGCCGACATCATCACGTCATGGGGACCGTTCACGGCCGACGTCGCAGCCGTGCGCGAACTCGGCTCACTGAACCCCGGCGCCGTCGAACTGTTGTCGCGCGCCGGCTACCAGTGACGGCCACAGCGTGACGGCAGCGCTCAACGCCCGCGCCCGCGCGCTGCCCGGCTGGGCGGCCATCATCGCCGTCGGCCTCGTGGTCGCCGCACCCGTGCTGGTGATCCTGTGGTCGATCACCGACCCGAGCACCGAGGTGTGGCGAGAGCTCTGGGAAACCCGACTGCCGGGGATGATCGTCGACACCGTCACGCTGCTCGTGATGGTGCTCGCCGGCACGCTCGTGCTCGGCACCGGGCTGGCGTGGCTGGTGACGGCGCACGTGTTCCCGGGGCGGCGAGTGATCGGGTGGCTGCTCGTCACACCCCTCGCGATGCCCGCGTACGTGCTGGGCTTCGTGTGGCTCGACACGCTGTCATCGCCGCTCGGCCCGCGAGCCGTGCGGAGCATCTGGGTGTGCGCAGCGGTGATGATCTTCACGCTCTACCCCTACGTCTACCTGCTCGCGCGGGCGGCGTTTCGCGAGCAGTCGGCCGAAGCGGTCGCCGCGGCGCGCAGCCTCGGCTACGGACGACTCGGCGCGTTCCGCCGCGTCACGCTGCCGATGGCGCGGCCGTCGCTCGCCGCGGGCGCCGCGCTCGTGGCGATGGAGGTGCTCACCGACATCGGCACGGTCCGCCTGTTCAACGTGAGCACCATCGCTGACGGTGTGCTGCGGGTGTGGTTCGGCACCGGTGATCGCGATGCCGCAGCCGAACTGGCGGTGGCGCTGATCGTGGCCGCCGTGGGTCTGATCGCACTCGAACGTGTGCTGCGCGGCCGCGCCCGATTCACCCAGCAGGGGGCGCGCAGCCGCGCGATCCCCGAACGGCTCAGCAACGGCGCAGCGGCCGGTGCACTCGTCACCACGACCGCCGTGCTCGCGGTGGCTGTGGTGCTGCCGGTGTCGCGACTGGTGAGCTGGGCCGCCGAGGCGCAGCGCACCGGGCAGAACGTCACCGTGGAAGGCGACCTCGCCACGCACGTGTGGAGCACGGTGCGCGTGGCCTCGCTCGCCACCATCGTGTGCGTGGGGCTCGGCATCGTGCTCGCGCTCAGCGTCCGCCGGCGCGGCTCTGCTGGTCGCGCGATCGGTCGGTTGTCGACGCTCGGGTACGCGGTCCCCGGCCCCGTCGTCGCGATCGGTGTGGTGATCTTCCTCGCGGCGCTCGATCGACAGCAGTGGCTGCCGCGTCCCGTGCTGCTGGTCGGATCGATGGTGGGCCTCGTCTACGCGCTCACCGTTCGGTTCGTCGCGATCGGCGTGCACGGCGTCGGCGCCAGCCTCGACAAGGTGCCCGAACGCGCCGTCGCCAGCGCGCGAACCCTCGGCGCGCGGCCCTGGCGCGTCGCCCTGCGGATCGAGCTGCCGCAGGCTCGGGCCGGCGTGCTGGTTGCCGCCGCGCTGATCGCGGCCGACGCGGTGAAGGAGCTGCCGATCACGCTGCTGCTCCGCCCGTTCGGCGTGAACACGCTCTCGGTGTGGGTGTGGCAGGCGACGTCGGAGAGCCTGTGGACCCAGGCCGCCGTCCCCTCCCTCGCGATGGTCGTGATCGGCATGGTGCCAGTCGTCGTGCTGCTGCGCGCGTTGGAGCGCGGCGGGGAGCTGGTGTCGTGAGCACGGCGCTCGTAGTCGAGGGTCTCACCCGTCGGCACGGCGATCGCGCGGTCGTCGACGGCGTCGATCTCGAGGTTGCCGACGGCGAACTGCTCGCGCTCGTAGGCCCGAGTGGCTGCGGGAAGTCGACGCTGTTGCGGATGATCGCCGGGCTCGAGACGGCCGACGCCGGCTCGGTTCGGCTCAGCGGGCGCGACGTCACCCACGTGCCACCCGAGCAGCGCCACATCGGCGTCGTGTTCCAAGACGGCGCACTGTTCACCCACCTGCGCGTCGAACAGAACATCGCGTTCGGGTTGCGCCACCT
>JBMOFX010000311.1:0-2983 GCA_049318665.1 Ilumatobacteraceae bacterium
AACCCCGACCCGTTCACACTTGCCCGCGAACAGGGTGAGTTCATTGCCTTCTCCGAGTCGCCGTACTCCGAGTGGTACGTCAACTCGCTCGCCATCGATGGTTCGTCAGTGCAGCAGCATCACGCGGCAACCTACGGCGACAAGCCGTACGACGAGTTCGTGGAGGAGTTCTTCGCAGCCGCCGAGGGCTGGGATCCGCAGGACTGGGCCGAACTGTTCGCTGCCGCCGGTGCCGCGTATTGCGTGATGGGCACCAAGCATCTCGACGGCGCGCTGCTGTGGCCGAGCGACATCCCCAACCCCGTCAAGGGCGCGGCGTACACCTCGTCACGCGACATCGTCGGCGACTGCATCGAGGCGGTGCGGGCGGTCGGGTTGCGTGCCGGCATCTACTACTGCGGCGGCCTCGACATCACCTTCCAAGGCCTCGGCTTCCACAGCTGGGCCACCGTGTTCGGCGCCATCCCACAAAGCGACGAGTACCACCGCTACGCCACCGGGCACTACCGCGAAATCATCGATCGCTATCGACCCGACGTGCTGTGGAACGACGTCGGTTTCCCCGGCTTCGGCGCCGGTGCCGCGACGCTGATGGCTGAGTACTACGCCGCCAATCCTGACGGCGTCGTGAACGACCGTTTCGACCCGTTCGGTGTCGCCATGGGCCAGGCTCACGCCGACTTCGTCACGCCTGAGTACTCGCTCGAGCGCACGGTCTCGACCAAGAAGTTCGAGGTGTGTCGGGGCATCGGTACGAGCTTCGGCTACAACCAACTCGAGGACGAGTCGACCTATCTCGCCGGCGACCGGTTGATCGAATTGCTCGTCGACATCGTCGCCGACGGCGGCAATCTGTTGCTGAACGTCGGCCCCCTGCCCAGTGGTGAGGTTCCCGCCGCGCAACGTGATCGGTTGCTCGCGATCGGTTCGTGGTTGGACGTGAACGGCGATGCCATCTACGGGTCGCGTCCCCACGCGGCGTCGTCGCTCGCCACTGCCGACGGTGCTCGGGTGCGACTCACATCGGGGGCCGATGGTGCGGTCTACGCGATGGTCGTCGGGCACCCCGTGGGACGGACCGTCCGCATCGAGGGCTTACCTGCCGGCCGGGTGACGATGCTCGGTGTCGACGGCGAACTCACGCGAACGGGTGACGCGATCGACCTGCCTGCAGAGGGGTCGCCGACCGGGCCGGTCTACACGCTTCGCGTCGACGTGGTGTGACCACTCGCCTCGGCGACCGCTACTGCTGGCGGTAGTCGCTGCGATAGCTCGAACCGTCGACGGCCGTCGCCATCGCGCCCTCGCTGCGGAAGCGTTCGTGCAGGCGCGCCAGCGCGGTGCGGTCGAGGGTGACGCCCAAGCCCGGCGTATCCGGTACGGGCACCACGCCGTTGCGCGGGGCGAGGTGTCCCTGTTCCACCACGACATCCGCGGTGAAGCGGAACAGCGACTGATGGGGCCGAATCATCGATGGCTCCGAGGCGGTGAGGTGCAGGTAGGCGGCGGTCATCACACCGCCGTCACCGCTATAGCACCAGAAGTCGGTACCGATCGCGGCGCAGGCACGCAGGAAGTCTTGCGTGCGCCGCAGCCCACCCATCTCGGTGGCGTCGATGCAGAACGCGTCGGGCACGCCGTGGCGTGCTGCCCTCGCCAGATCGACCTGATGGGTGGAGAACGACGAGGCCACTCCGTCGTCGCGTAGGCGTTGCGTTTCGTCGAGTGTGCGGCACGGATCCTCCAGCCATCCGATGCCGAGGTCGGCGAGCCGCCGGCACACCATGCGCGCGGTGGGCACCGTGTACGCACCGTTCGCGTCCACTCGCAACACCCGGCCGGGGCCGAGGGCATCAACGAGATCGGTCAGCATCGTCATCTCGGCCTCGACGTCGAACACGCCAAGCTTGCCTTCGAACCATGGCACGTCGAAGTCCGCGGCCAAGGTGACGCACCGATCGATGATCTCGGCCGGTGACTCGTCCCGTCCGACGCGTGCGGCGAAGTACTCGGTGAACGCGACGGTGTCGCGCACCCGGCCACCGAGCAGGTCGACCAGCGGCACGCCGGCGCGCTGCGCTCGGATGTCCCACAGCGCCATCTCGATACCGCCGAACGCGCGTCGCTCGCTCGCTGCGTCGTCCCACAGGCTGAACCCCGTGCGGGCGACGCACCGCCGCTCGGCTTCGTTGAGCGCGTCGACGGACAGCCCACGCACGCGAGCACCGAGGCGATGGACGGTGGCCGACAGGTCGCCGTGGGGCGTCTCGCCGAGGCCCACCACGCCGTCACTGTCGACGACTTCGACGATCGTGGTGGTGAAACTCGCCAGCGCTCCGAACGCGAATCGGTATGGCGCCACCATCGGCACGTTGATCGGCGTTGCCCGGATCTCCGCGATGGTTGCCATGGTCACCCAGCCTGCCATGGCGCGAGCAGGGTTGGTCGACACTCTGTCAACCGCGAGGTGGTCGGCGGCCGTCGCAGTCTGGTTGCAGAAACGTACGAATTTCCGCGCTTTCTGCAACCAGAGTTGCGCGGGCGCGGCGTGAGGGTCAGTCGGTGAGGCCTTCGTGGTGGACGGGTCGGCAGGCGAGGACGGGTTGGCCTTCACCGCGACGCGCTGCGTCTTGCACGACGCGGTGCACGAAATCGAGTTTGGTGACGACGGGCTCGGTGAGGGTGAACGGATACAGGTCGCCTCGGCCCATGGCGTGGTTAACGCGGTTGAACAGCAGCGACAGCCACCGCCAGTCGGCGAGCAACTCGCGAGTTGTTGCGTCCCGGTACGACGCGCGCGGCACCACATCTTCGGCCACCACGCCATCGACACGGCTCGCTTGGAGCACCAGTCCGCCGGCGGCTGCGGTGCTCAATGCGTCGGTGATGTGGAGGTAGTGGGCGAACGACTCGGCGAAGTCCTCCCACGGGTGCATCGTGGCGTACTCGGAGATGTATGTCGCCTCCCAACCCTCCGGGGCGC
>JBMOFX010000312.1:0-2979 GCA_049318665.1 Ilumatobacteraceae bacterium
AACTGGCACGCCCGGTGCTGGACACACGCCTAGTGGTCGCGGTCGCGGTCATGGGGGGGGTCCTCTCTGGCGGGATAAAGACGACCGATTCGGTCAACAATGAAGTCAACCAGGCTCGGGACGGATTCGCACAGATCGCCAGCCTTGGCAGCGCGACGTCTCGGATACCGTGACCGACATGCGGTCCGGAAGCACGCTGGTCATCCGTCGTGTCGCCGACGGTGACGACGTCGTCGCAGCCGGGCGGATGGTGCAGGCGGCGTACTTCTCATTGCCGGGCTACCCGCGCGACGACGAGTACGACGCGCTGCTCGGCGATGTGGCGTCGCGCGCGCGAGACGCCGAGGTCGAGGTGCTCGTCGGCGTGCTCGACGGCCGGATCGTCGGTTGCCTCACGTTCCTCCCGAGCCTCGACAACGACCACGCCGAGTTCGTCGACCCCAATGCGACGAGCTTCCGCTACTTCGGTGTCGACCCGGCGGCGCAGGGGAGCGGCGTCGGCGAAGCGATGGTGCGCTGGTGCCTCGACGAGACGGCTCGGCTCGGCCAGCAGCGGTGCCGCATCCACACACTCTTCTCGATGCCCGGCGCCCAGCGTCTGTACGAGCGACTCGGCTTCGTCCGTACACCGGATCACGACGCGGAGTGGGACGGCATCGTCGGACTCGCGCTGTCGTTCGAGATCGGCGCCGCGAGCGCGGGCCACCGTCGCTGAAGTGTCAGAGTGCGTGCATGCGCGCTGTCGTCTTGCATGCCCATGGTGGTCCGGAGGTCCTCACCATCGAGGAGGTCCCCGACCCCGTCCCAGGTCCGGATGAGGTCGTGGTCGACATCGCAGCCACTGCCATCAATCGCGCGGATCTCCTCCAACGGATGGGCGCGTATCCCGATCCACGCGGCACCACGCCGGAGATCCCCGGTCTGGAGTTCGCCGGAACGGTGTCGGCCGTCGGGAGCCGGGTTCGGCTGTGGAGCATCGGCGATCGAGTGATGGGCATCGAGGCGGGTGGCGCGTACGCCGAGCGCATCGCCACGCACGAACGCCAACTGCTCGCAGTGCCGGCGAACCTCGACCTGCACGAGGCGGCGGCGGTCCCCGAGGTGTTCCTCACCGCGTGGGATGCCTTGGTCGTGCAAGGTGGACTCACCAGCGGGCGCTGGGCGCTGGTCCACGCCGGCGCATCCGGGGTCGGCACTGCGTCGATCCAGATCGCGAAGGCGATCGGCGCACGCATCGCCGTCACCTGCTCTGCAGGCAAAGCTGATGCGGTGCGTGCCCTCGGTGCCGACGTGGTGCTCGAACGTTCGCCGCACGACTGGCTGGCCGAGGCGCGCGCCGAGGTGCCGCAGGGCTTCGACACGATCCTCGACGTGGTGGGCGGCGAGGAGATCAACCGCAACCTCACGGCGGTCGCAGCCCGCGGCACGATCGTGCAGGTCGGGTTGATGGGTGGCGGCTCCACATCCGTCGAAGTCGGCCTGCTGATGGCGAAGCGCGCTACGTGGATCGGCACCACCCTGCGGGCCCGGCCGATCGAGGAGAAGGTGGCCATCACCCGTCGGTTCGCGGCGGAGATGCTGCCGCTGTTCGAGTCGGGCGTTCTCCATCCGGTGATCGACAGCACCTACGCGTTCGACGACATCGCCGACGCGCACCGCCACATGGCAGCGAACGCGAACACCGGCAAAATCGTCGTCACGATCATCGGATGAGGTGACCACGCGGCCTCCCTAGAGTGGCGCCATGCGCTACACCAAACTCGGCTCCACCGGTCTCGATGTCTCGCGCATCTGTCTCGGATGTATGAGCTACGGCCTGCCCGACCGTGGCACGCACGCATGGTCGCTCGACGAAGAGGCGAGCCGTCCCTTCATCCAGCAGGCGCTCGATGCCGGCATCAACTTCTTCGACACGGCCAACGCCTACTCCGATGGCACGAGTGAGGAGATCGTCGGACGGGCGCTGCGCGACATGGCTCGTCGCGACGAGATCGTGCTCGCAACGAAGGTATTCATTCCGATGCGTCAGGGACCGAACGGTGGCGGGCTGTCGCGCAAGGTGATCCTCCACGAGATCGACGAGAGCCTTCGTCGGCTCGGCACCGACTACGTCGACCTCTACCAGACCCATCGGTGGGACCCGCGTACGCCGATCGAGGAGACGATGGAGGCGCTGCACGACGTCGTGAAGTCGGGCAAGGCTCGCTACATCGGTGCGTCGTCGATGTGGGCGTGGCAGTTCGCGAAGGCGCAGCACGTCGCGGCCACGAACGGTTGGACGAAGTTCGTCACCATGCAGAACCACTACAACCTCGTCTATCGCGAGGAAGAGCGCGAGATGCTCCCGCTGTGTGTCGATCAGGGTGTCGGTGTCATCCCGTGGAGTCCGCTGGCGCGCGGTCTGATCACGCGTGATCCCGCGAACCCCACTGCACGGGCCGAGACCGACGAGTTCGGCAAGATGCTGTACGGCACCGCCGATCGTGGCGTGATCGATGCAGTAGCCCAGATCTCCGCCGAGCGGGGTGTGTCACGCGCCCAGGTGGGGCTGGCGTGGGTGGCCAAACACCCTGCGGTGAGCGCGCCGATCGTTGGCGCGACCAAGCCACATCATCTCGATGATGCGATCGCGTCGGTCGACCTGCGGCTCACCGACGACGAGATCCGTCGCCTCGAGCAGCACTACAGCCCGCAGCCGGTGCAGGGCTTCTGAGGTTCAGACGACCGACACGGTGCGAGTGTGCCAGCCGGTCGCCCCGTCGGGGTCGGGCCGGCTCACCTCTTCGATCTGCACATCACCGTTGCCGTCGGTGGCGCGCACCTGGATCTTGTGCGACCCGGCCGTTGCATCCCACGCGTATCGCCACTGGCGCCACGAGTCATCACCCACCTCGTCGGCCAGCGTCGCTTCCACCCAGGCACCATCGTCGATGCGCAACTCGACCTTGCTGATCTTCCGGCGCGGCGCCCACGCGATCC
>JBMOFX010000313.1:0-2964 GCA_049318665.1 Ilumatobacteraceae bacterium
TGGCATCGACCTCGGTGCGGTGACCGCGGCGCTGGTCGAGATCGACGGCGTCGCCGACGTGCACGACCTGCACGTGTGGACGTTGACCTCGGAGATGGACGTGCTCACCGCGCACGTCGGCATCGCTGAGGGGGTCGACCCGCATCGTGTGCTGCAGGAGGCTCGCACCGTCCTCACCGACCGGTTCCACCTGTCGCACGCGACGTTGCAGGTGGAACCAGTCGGTGGTCACGACTGCGAAGACATGACCTGGTGAGTCGAGTTCGACCTCAGGCGAGGTCGAACCGGTCGGCGTTGATCACGTGATTCCAGGCGGACACGAAGTCGCCCAGGAACTTTCCGGCGGCGTCGTCGGCTGCGTACACCTCGGCGATCGCCCGGAGCTGTGCGTTCGACCCGAAGATCAGGTCGGTCCGCGTGCCGGTCCAGCGCACGGCGCCGGTGGTGCGATCGCGTCCTTCGAACACGCCCTCCTGGCCGGCGACCGGCTGCCACTGCGTGCCGAGGTCGAGCAGGTTGCGGAAGAAGTCGTTGGTGAGCGTCTCCGGACGATCGGTCAGGACACCGTGGGTCGAGCCGTTGACGTTGGCGCCGAGCACGCGCAGGCCGCCGAGCAGCACCGTCAACTGCGGCGCGGTGAGCCCGAGCAGCTGCGCCCGGTCGATCATCAACGCCTCGGCGCTGAGCGTGTGGCCCTTGCCGAGGTAGTTGCGGAACGCATCGGCAGTCGGCTCGAGCGGCGCGAACGATGCCGCATCGGTCTGCTCCGGCGTGGCATCGGTGCGGCCGGGGGAGAACGGCACGGTGATGTCGTGACCCGCTCGACGTGCGGCCTCTTCGATGGCAGCAGCACCACCGAGCACGATCACGTCGGCCAACGACACCCGCGTGCCCGAGCTCTCGAACGAGTCGCGGACCGACTCGAGCACGCTGAGGATCCGACGCAGTTCGGCCGGCTCGTTGACCTCCCAATCGTTCTGCGGTGCGAGGCGGAGGCGGGCACCGTTGGCACCGCCGCGCTTGTCGCTGCCGCGGAACGTCGATGCCGACGCCCACGCCGTACGGACCAGTTCGGCGATGGTGAGCCCGGATGTCAGCAGCTGCGTCTTGAGTGCTGCGATACCGGCCTCGTCGATCAGCGGATGATCCACCGCGGGTACCGGGTCCTGCCAGATGAGCACTTCGTTGGGCACGTCTGGGCCGAGGTAGCGAACGATCGGGCCCATGTCGCGGTGGGTCAACTTGAACCACGCGCGCGCGAAGGCATCGGCGAACGCGGCCGGGTCCTGGTGGAAGCGACGCGAAATCGCCTCGTACACCGGGTCGACGCGCAGCGCAATGTCGGCGGTCGACATCATCGGTGCGTGCCGGCGCGCCGGGTCATGCGCGTCGGGCACCGTGCCCTTCGCCTCCGGGTTGGTCGGCGTCCACTGCTGAGCACCCGCAGGGCTTCGCGTCAGCTCCCACTCGTAGCCGAGGAGCGTGTCGAAGTAGCTGTTGTCCCACGTGATCGGCGTGGGTGTCCATGCACCCTCGAGGCCGCTGGTCGTCGTGTCGACGCCCTTGCCCGTGCCGAAGCTGTTCTTCCAGCCGAGGCCGAGCTGTTCGATCGGTGCGCCCGCGGGCTCGGGCCCAACGAGCGTGGGGTCACCGGCACCGTGCGCCTTGCCGAACGTGTGCCCGCCTGCGATCAGCGCCACCGTCTCCTCGTCGTCCATCGCCATGCGGGCGAAGGTCTCGCGGATGTCGCGCGCCGAGGCGAGCGGATCGGGGTTGCCGTTCGGGCCCTCGGGGTTCACGTAAATGAGACCCATCTGCACGGCGCCGAGCGGGTTGAGCAGTTCGCGGTCACCGCGGTAGCGCTCATCGCCGAGCCACGTGGTCTCCGGACCCCAGTTGATGTCTTCCTCGGGTTCCCACACGTCTTCGCGACCGCCGCCGAAGCCGAAGGACTGCAGGCCCATCGAGTCGAGCGCGACGTTGCCGGCGAGGATCATCAGGTCGGCCCACGACAGCGCACGGCCGTACTTCTGCTTCACGGGCAGCAGCAGCGCGCGGGCCTTGTCGAGGTTGCCGTTGTCGGGCCAGCTGTTGAGCGGGGCGAACCGCTGGGTGCCCTTGCCGGCGCCACCGCGGCCGTCGGCGATGCGATAGGTGCCGGCGCTGTGCCACGCCAGGCGGATGAACAGCGGGCCGTAGTGGCCATAGTCGGCGGGCCACCAGTCCTGCGAGTCGGTCATCAGCGCGTGGAGGTCGGCCTTCACGGCCGCGAGGTCGAGCGCGGAGAACGCGGCGGCGTAGTCGAAGTCGTCGCCGAACGGATTGCTGGCCGGGGCGTTCTGGTGGAGCATGCGGAGGCTGATCAGGTTCGGCCACCAGTGCTCGTTGGCGGCGGAACCGGTGGCCAGGTGGCCGGCGTTCGGGCCGTGCAGCACGGGGCAGCGCTGTTCGGCGTCGTTGATCTCGAGGGCGTCGTGCTCAGTCATGGTGGTGTCCTTGCTCGGGGGTGTGGTGGGGTTGACAGGCGGGGCAGAAGCCCCAGTAGATGACTTCGGCCTCGTCGATGACGAAGCCATGGTCGACGGCGGCGGTGAGGCACGGCACGGCACCGACCGCGCAGTCGATGTCGAACGTGGAGCCGCAGGTGCGGCAGATGAGGTGATGGTGGTTGTCGCCGACGCGGTCCTCGTACCGCGCCGCGGATCCGGCGGGTTGGATGCGACGAAGGAGTTGCCGCTCGACGAGCACGCCGAGCGTGTCGTAGACCGCCTGGCGCGAGATCGAGCCGATGCCCTCGCGCACGATGTCGGCGACCTCGTCGGCGGTGGCGTGCGGCCGTTCGGACACGGCGCGCATGATCGCAAGACGCTGTGCAGTCACGTGCAGGCGGTGCTGCCGCAGGAGCTGCTCGATGTCGTCGGTCGCGATGGCCACGTGGGTGAGTCAACCACCAACTCTGGACAA
>JBMOFX010000314.1:0-2901 GCA_049318665.1 Ilumatobacteraceae bacterium
TAGCCCCAGCCGCCGATGAGGAAGTACATCGGCACGAGCACGATCTCGAAGAAGACGAAGAACAGGAAGAGGTCGAGGCTGAGGAAGCTGCCCATCATCCCGGCTTGGAGCAGCAGGAGCCAGGCGAAGTAGCGCTTGTGATCGTGGTGCGGATCGATGCCGACGATCACCAGCGGGAAGAGGATGCCGGTGAGGACGACAAGGAACAGCGAGATGCCGTCGACACCAAGGTGCCACGAGATGCCCCACTCGCTGATCCAGGTGTGCTTCGAAACGAACTGGAAGCCGTCGTCGGCGGTGGAGAAGGTGGCGAGCGTCCAGATCGTGAGACCCGCAGTGAACACGCTCATCAACACGGCCGCGGCCTTGATCCACTCGGGTCGCCGGTTGGACAGGATCGCGACGAGCAGCGCGCCGGCTGCTGGCACGAGCACCAGCGCGGTGAGGATCGGGAACGACATCAGACGATCCCCCTCACCACGACGAACCACACGAGGAGGAGCACGACGCCCACACCCACGGCCGCGACGTACTGGCGCACGTAGCCGCTCTGCGCCTTCCGTGCGACACCTGCCGAGCCGCGCACGACGCGGGCGACACCGTTGACCGCGCCGTCAATGATGTTGGCGTCGAACCAGGCGATCGCGGCGAAACCCCGGCGGCCGGGCCCACCCATGAAGTTGGAGACCGCACGGTCGTAGTACCAGCCGTTCTCGAGGATGACTGGCTCGACGGCCTTGATCTTGTGTCGGCCGTAGACGGCAATCGAGGTGAGGATGCCGGTGAACGCGACGACGATCGCAACGGCCAGCAGCAGCCACTTGTTCTCGTACGCCCAGGTGGCGTGGATGTCGGCTTCGGCGAACTCGGTGACCGGTGCGAGCCACTTCTCGAGGAAGTGGAACCTGTCACCGAATGGCAGTTGGATGACGCCGCCGATAGCGGACAGCGCAGCCAGCACGACGAGCGGCAACAGCATCACCTTCGGGCTCTCGTGCGGCTCGAAGTCGCCGTGAGCGCCGTGCTCTTCGTGGGCGTCGTGCCAGCGCGCCTTGCCGTAGAACACCAGGATCACTTGGCGGGTCATGTAGTACGCGGTGAGCAGCGCAGTGACGAGACCGACCACGTACAGCGCCGGGCTCTTCGCTGCTGCGTAGAGCAGGATCTCGTCCTTGCTCCAGAAGCCGGCGAACGGCGGCACACCCGCGATGGCCAGCCAGCCGATGATGAACGTGAACGCAGTGATCGGCATCAGCTTGCGGAGCGCGCCCATCTTGCGCATGTCCTGCTCGTGGTGCATGCCGTGGATGACCGACCCGGAACCCAGGAACAGCAGCGCCTTGAAGAACGCGTGCGTGATCATGTGGAAGATCGCGGCGACGTATGCGCCCGAGCCGACAGCGAGGAACATGTAGCCGAGTTGGCTGACGGTCGAGTACGCAAGCACCTTCTTGATGTCGTTCTGCGCCACCGCAATGGTGGCCGCGAACAGCGCCGTGGTGACACCGACGATCGCGATGACCATCGGCGCCCAGGTCCATGCCTCGTGCAGCAGTGGACTCATGCGCGTCATCAGGAACACGCCAGCTGTCACCATCGTGGCCGCGTGGATGAGCGCGCTCACCGGAGTGGGGCCCTCCATCGCATCGGGCAACCAGATGTAGAGCGGCAACTGTGCGCTCTTGCCGCACGCGCCGACGAACAGCATCATCGCGATCGCCGTTGCGGTCGTCCGCGACAGTGAGCCGGACTCGGCCGCCGCGTTGATGCCGCCATAACTGAGCGTGCCGACAGCCTGGAACGCGAGGAACATCGCGATCATGAAGCCCCAGTCACCCACGCGGTTGGTGACGAACGCCTTCTTGCCTGCGGTGGCAGCCGTCGCACGCTCGTGCCAGAAGGAGATGAGGAGGTACGAGCACGTGCCGACGCCCTCCCATCCGAGGAAGGTGACGAGCAGGTTCTCGCCGAGCACCAGCAGCAACATGCTGAGCACGAACAGGTTGAGGTAGAGGAAGAACTTCGAGAACCGTGGGTCGCCGTGCATGTAGCCGATGGCGTACAGGTGGATCAGTGCGCCGATGCCCGTGACGAACAGGCACATGGTGATGCTGAGCGGATCGGCGAGGAACGCGAGATCGACACGGAGCGACCCGACGGGCACCCACTGGAACAGGGTGACGACGTGGCTGCGCTCGTCGGGCGTCTTCGAGAGCATGTCGATGAACACGCCGACCGTGACCGCGAACGCGCCACCAACGGCCGCAGTCGCGACGTAACCGGCCTTCGGGTCACCGAGGCGACGGCCCAACACCAAGATGGTGAGGAAGCCGAGCAGTGGCAGGGCAGGGATGAGCCAGACGAGGTCGAGCATGGGTCAGCCCTTCAACTCCACGAGGTCGTCCGCGGTGGCCGCAGGACGACGGCGCATGATCGCCACGACGATGCCGAGACCGACGACCACTTCGGCGGCTGCCACGACCATCACGAACAGCACGGTGGTCTGGCCACCGATGTCACCGAGTTCGCGGGCCAGGGTGACGAACGAGAGGTTCACCGCATTGAGCATCAACTCGATGCACATGAACATCACCAGCGGGTTGCGGCGCACCATCACACCAACGCCGCCGATGGTGAACAGGAGCGCGCCGAGGACCAGGTACCAGGTGGCCGTCGGTTCGATCACGGCAAGGCTCACGGAGCATCTCCCGCGCCGTCGATCCGATCGGGGCGGCGCGACAACACGACCGTGCCGATGACGGCCACGATCAAGAGCACGGAGAGCAACTCGAATGCGAACACGCGGTCACCGAACAGGTCGAGCGCGATCTGTTTGACGTTGACGTCGCCGTCGTTCACTTCGGTGCCGACGATGATGCCGGTACCGACGTCGGACTTGAT
>JBMOFX010000315.1:0-2873 GCA_049318665.1 Ilumatobacteraceae bacterium
TGAGCTTCTTGACCTGCTTCTGGCTCTTGCCGCAGAAACTGCACTTCAGCAGCTCACCAGTGTCACCGAACTTGGCCACGGCGTGTTGTCTCCCTCGAAGTCGGTGTCAGCGGATGGGACCGGTGCGGTCGATCGCCTCACGCGACGACAGCATGTCGTCGATGATGCCATATTCGATGGCCTCCCGTGCTTCCAGTACGAAATCACGGTCGGTGTCGTTGTGGATTCGCTCGATCGGCTGACCGGTGTGGTGGGCCAGGATCTCCTCGAGCAGCTCGCGCATGCGCAGGATCTCCTTCGCGGCGATCTCGAGGTCGGTGACCTGTCCGTAGCTGACCTGACCGTACGGCTGGTGGAGGAGCACGCGGCTGTGCGGGAGCGCGAGGCGCTTGCCCTTGGTCCCCGCGGCGAGGAGCACGGCGGCCGCCGACGCAGCCTGCCCGAGGCAGATCGTGGCGATGTCGTTCTTGATGAACTGCATCGTGTCGTAGATCGCAAACAGCGCGGTGATGTCGCCGCCGGGGCTGTTGATGTAGATGTTGATGTCCTTGTCGGGGTTCTCCGACTCGAGGTGGATCAACTGCGCGCAGATCACGCTGGCGACGGTGTCGTCGATCGGGGTCTGCAGGAAGATGATGTTGTCCTTCAGCAACCGGCTGTACAGGTCGTAGGTCCGCTCGCCCCGGCTCGTCTGCTCGACGACGTAGGGCATCGGGATGGAGTTGCGCATGTCAGTCATGGTCGTGGCCCTCATGGTCGTCGTGGTCGTGGTCGTCGTTGTCGTGATCGTGGTCGTGGTCGTGGTCGGTGTGTCCGAGGATGAGGTCGCGATCGACCGGCCGGCCTTCGGGGTCGACGATCTCGACGCGGTGGATCAGCCAGTCGAGCGCCTTGCTCTTCAACAGCTGCGAGGTGAGGTCGGTGACTGCGTCGTTCTGCTCGTAGGCGCGGCGCACCTGGGCCGGCTTCTGACGTACCTGGATCGCGATGCGCTCGTACTCGTTGTCGAGATCGTCGTCGCTGACCGTGAGCCCTTCGGCCGTCGCCACCGAGCGCAGCGCGAGATCGACCTTGACGGCCTTCTCCGACTGCACCCTGAGCGTTGCGATGAACGAGTTGGTGTCTTGCCCGGTGGCAGCGAGCCACTGGTCGATGGAAATGCCCTGCGACTGGAACTGCTGCACGGTGTTCTGCACCCGCGCCTGCAGATCGGCAGTGACCATCGACTCGGGGGCATCGACCTCGACCAACTCGGCGAGTGCACCGGTGACCCGGTCGATGAACACGTTGCGCGCTTGGTTGAGCTTTTGCGCACCGAGGCGCTCGGCGATCGAGATGCGGTAGTCCTGGACGGTGTCGAACTCGGCGACGTTCTCGTCGACCCACTCGTCGGTCAGCTCGGGCAGGACCATCTCCTGCACGTTGGTGATGCGCACCTCGAAGTCGGCTTCCTCACTGGTGCCGTTCGGCGTAGCGGAGAACGTGAGCTCGGCGTCCTTCGACGCCCCGATGAGGTGGGCGTCGAACTCCGGAGCCACCCATCCCTGGCCGACCTCGTAGAGCCAGTCCTCGGTGTTGAGGCCGACCACCGGCTCGCCGTCGCGGGTGCCGTTGAGATCGACCGTGACGTGATCGCCGGACTGCACCGGACGGTCGACGTCGACGAGCGATCCGTGACGAGCGAGCTCGGCGCGCAGGGCCTGGTCGATGTCGTTCTGATCGGCAACGGGTGCGGGAAGCTCGACGCGCAGACCGCCGTAGCCGACGACGATGATCTCTGGTCGCACCTCGCAGGTGGCGTCGAAGCTGACGGGACCGTCCTCTTCGCCGCCCGTGATCTCGACCTCAGGCGTGGCAATGAGATCGATGTCGTGCTCGCGGACAGCCGAGGCGAGGTACTGCGGAATGGCGTCGCGCAGCGCCTGCTCGCGGGCCGGACCGACGCCGATGCGTGCCTCAAGCACCTTGCGGGGCACCTTGCCCGCACGGAACCCGGGGAGGCGAACCTCGTTGGCGATCTTGCGGAAGGCTTGGTCGATGTCCCGGTCGAACTCGGCCTCATCCACGATCAGAGAGAGCTTGACGAGGCGCTTTCCGGGCGTGTCCTCGATGTTTTCCAGCGTGCTTTTCACAGACGGCGGAGCCTATCGGGCAGACTGTGGACCTATGCCGCTCTGGAAGCCCCACGCCCTGGCCAAGCCCCACGCCGACCAGCTCGACCTGCGGATGGGCGATCGCGTCCGTGCCCTCGTCGACCTTGATGCAGGCGTCCCCGCAGGGACCGAGGGCAAGGTGCTGCTCGCGAACGGCTTCAACTGGCTGCGGTATCGCGTGCTGTTCACCAACGGTGTCGAGACCGGCGACCTCGACGCACGCAACATCGAGCCGGTGGGTCGCGCGGCGAAGCGGCTCGCCAAGGCTGCCAAGCGGCCCTGAACGGCAACGCGATGACCGTCACCTCCCTCACGCACCGGTTCCCCGGTGTCTCGAACGGTTGGTCGCGTTTCGACGCGCCAGCCGGAACCCAGCCCGTCGACACGGCCATCGCAGCCACGACCGCATGGATGGCGAGCGGTTCGACTGCCGCCAGCGGCGGCATGTTCGCCGGCTCGCAGGACACGACGGAGTTGGTCGCCCGAGCGCGAGCGATCGTCGGACAACTCCTCGGTGCGGATCCGGCCGGCATCTGCTTCGGGCCGAACATGACGTCGCTCACGCTGAGCTTCAGTCGAGCGGTCGGCGCCTCGCTCAAGCCTGGTGATCGGGTGGTCGGCACCCGACTCGACCACGACGCCAACATCACCCCGTGGCGACTTGCGTGCGATCAAGCCGGCGCGGAGCACGTGCTCGCCCCATTCGATACCGACACCTGC
>JBMOFX010000316.1:0-2841 GCA_049318665.1 Ilumatobacteraceae bacterium
GGCCACTTCTACTCGCACCGCCACCCCGCCGCGGTGTTCGTCAACAACCTGGTCGTTTCGCGCATCCTCGACACGGAGATCAGATCGCTCCGCAACCGCTCGTACCGCGTGCTACGCGCCGAGGGTCACGTCGACACCGAGATTGCCGATGCCGTTCAGCTCTGCTCCATGCTCCGCGACGACTTCGGATTGAACATCACCGACGACGAGGGACAACGCCTGTTCACCGATCTGCCGGACCAGGAGCAGCTGTGACGGGCGCCGACCGGGCACCCAAGATCTGCGTCGCCTGCGGTCGTACGGTCGAGTGGCGCAAGAAGTGGGAACGGAACTGGGAAAGCGTGCGGTACTGCTCGTCGGCCTGCCGTCAGCGGGGGGTCCGCACCGTCGACCAGGCACTCGAGTCGGCGATCACGACACTGCTCGACCAGCGGGCCCATGATGCGACGATCTGCCCGTCCGAGGCAGCCAGGCTCGTGGCGCACGAACAGGGCAAGGATGACGACAGTTGGCGGAACCTCATGGAACCGGCGCGAGCCGCTGCGCGTCGTCTGGTCGCAGCCGGTGAGGTCGAGATCACGCAGCAGGGACGTGTCGTCGACCAGTCGACTGCCAAAGGTGCGATCCGGATCCGTCGCCGCCGAGGCCCGCGATGAGCTTCCTCCCTTCCCCCCGTCCGGGCCGCGTGGCGGCCGAAGCGTTCGTTGCGCAGCACCTCGCCCATCTCGCGTGCGACGGGGTCCGGGGTGCTGAATCGTTCACGGGTGGCCAGGTTGCCGCCGACTCGGCGCTCGCTGCATTCGACGTCACCGGCTACGCCACTCGCCGGAACGAGGTGTACCCGACGTCGAGGCGCGGCGCCTCCCGACTCTCGCCATACATCCGTCACGGCCTGTTGTCGCTGACCGACGTGTGGGACCACGTTGCCGGTGGGCCTGGCCGCGACGTCGAGAAGCTCCGCGATGAACTGCTCTGGCAGGAGTACGCCCGACATTGGTACGCCCGTCTCGGAACCCGGACGCGCAACAACACTCGACACCGCCTCCCGGAGTCGGATCTCTCCACCGGGGTTTCGGCCGACGAGGGATGGTCGCGGCGGCTGCCGTGTCTCGACCTTGCCCTGTCGGAGTTGGACCGCGACGGGTGGCTCGTGAACCAGACCCGGATGTGGCTGGCGGGCCACTGGACAGTTCGCGAAGGGCTGCGGTGGACCGACGGCGAGGACCACTTCTTCCGGCATCTGCTCGACGGCTCGCGGGCTGCCAATCGACTCGGCTGGCAATGGGTGACCGGCGCCGGTTCGTCGAAGCCGTACGGGTTCAGCCGTCATCAGGTCGAGCGACGCGCCCCCGGGATCTGCACGTCGTGCGCACTCCGCGATGCGTGTCCGATCGAGGGCTGGCCTCCGGATCCGGTGCTCGAGCCGATCGAGCGAGTCGACAGAGTCCACGTCAATCCATCACCCGCCGTCTCGGCGGGTCCGGCCCGCGTGGTTGCCAACGAGACCCCGGACGCCGTCTGGCTCACCGCCGAGTCGCTCAGCCGTCGCGATCCGGCGCTCTCGGCCCACCGTCACCTCCCGGTGCTGTTCGTGTTCGACGAGCCTCTCCTGGCATCGCTGCGACTGTCGTCGAAGCGCCTGGTGTTCCTGACCGAGACGCTCGCTGAGATCGGTGTCGAGCACGACCTTCAGATATCGGTCGGCGACCCGGTCGACGTTCTCGCGGACAGGCAACTGGCCGTGACCTTCGCACCGGTGCCCGGCTTCCGACGGCGAGCCGAACGCCTGCGGCCCGCCGAGTTGCACCCGTGGCCGTGGCTTCGTCGCCCGACCGCAGGACCGATCGAATCGTTCAGCGCCTGGCGTCGCTCGCTCGGCCGCTGACCCATCGCGCGACTGCCGGCATCGTCACCGATCAGGTCGCCGCGACGATCATCGCCGCAGCGACGACGACTCGCAGCGACCAGCCGATCGTGCGGACCCAGTTGGTGCGCACGAGCCGGTGCACGACCTCGACATCACAGCCTTCCGAGAGTCGGCGGTGTGCAGGCACCTGCAACAAGACGGTGCTGCCATGAATCATCGCCAGCAGGGCGAGCCCGACCAACGTGAGCGCGACCCCGACCTCGTTGCGCAGCACGACCGCGATGGCGAGCGCGGACACACCCTCCACACCCATCAGCGGACCAACGACCCACGAGGTGCGGCGTTGATGAGCCGATTCGTAGGCGACGAAGTGGTCGGGACCCACGGCCCGGAAGAGCGGATAGTGCACGAGCTGCACGAACCAGATCAGCCCCATCATTCCCGCGGTTGCGGCCAGGTGCACCGCAAGCAGCGTCGTCTCGATGTCGGTCATTGCAGAGATGATGGCCGCCGCGGGTCGCTGGCCAACAACCGTTTGCTTTTGGGTCGGCTCAGGACTGATCGGCCCGCGAGATGACCAGCAACGCTTCTTCGTCGTCGTCGACGAAGCGCGCAACTCGTTCGGCGCTGCTGAGCAGCAGTGCCTCGATCATCGACGTCGAGACGTTCCCGACGCGCAGCCACACGACCTTCGGCGGCGGCCCGTACAAGAACGCCAACTGCCGGAAGTCGGTGTCCTTGGAGACCACGACGTAGCCACGCTCCCCCGCCCACTCCCAGATCGAACGGTCACTCGCAGCGTCCAGCCCGACATCGGCGACATGGATCGAACCCGGGTACGAGTCTTCGATCCTGGAAATCAGCCGACGCGACAGGTTCTGATCGAGCAGAAGTTTCACGCCGGTGTGGCGAGGCGATGCTCACGCTTGGCAGCGAACTCCAACGCCGCACGAACGTGATCTCCGGTGAGCTCT
>JBMOFX010000317.1:0-2841 GCA_049318665.1 Ilumatobacteraceae bacterium
AGCGAGCTCTTCCAGCGGCGCGAATCCCTCGGGTGAACCGACGCCTCGGCCTCCGCCGACGACCACAGGGGCGGTCGCGAGCGTCACACCCGCACGCCGTTCCACTCGCTCGGCCACGATCGTGGTGGCAACCGAGGGATCGAGTGTGACCTCGACGATCTCTGACGTCGTGGCTGCGGCCGGCGCAGGGACGGCTTCGACGGCGTGATGCGACACGGTGAGAAGCGCCAGGGTGGCCGACAGGGTGCACTCCTCGATCAGTGAGCCACCCCAGCGGACCCGGGTGATCGACCAGGACGCTCCGGGGGTGAACGTGAGGCAGTTCGCCACCATCGGCGCGTCGAGGATCGCTGCCACATGGGCCATCACCTCGTTGCCCCGGTCGGTACCGGTGGCGATAACGGCGGTCGGGGTGTCGCGACGCACGACGGCAGCGACGGCGTCACCCCATGCTTCGGGCCCGTAGTCGGTGAGCATGGCGTGGTGCACCTGCACCACGTGCTCGACGCCGTAGACACCGAGCGGTTCGGTGAGGTCGTCGGCTGCGGCTCCGATGGTGACTGCGTGCACGGGCTCACCCAGCGAGCGCGCCGCCGTGATCGCCTCGAGCGTGGCGTCGGCGAGGCGGCCGCGGTCGTGCTCGACGACGACCAACACCGTCATGACAGCACCCCGAGCTCAGCGAGGAGGTCGACGACCGCGGCGGCAGCGTCGGGACCGTGGCCGAGGATGGTGGTGGCCGACACCTGCTCGGCGGCGGGGAGGAGCGTGACGAGCTGCTGCCCGCCTGGCTCGCCCTCGGGTGTGCGCTGCACAACGCCAACCTTCTTCGATGCGAGTCGCCCCTTCAGCGTGGGATAGCGCGGCAGGTTGATGCCCTCCTTCACCCCGAGCACCACCGGCATCAACAGCTCGTACACCTCCACGCCTGCCTCGGCCTCGCGGCGGGCACGGAGCGTCCCGTCACCGACCTCGATCCCCTTGATGCCGTTGACGATCGGGCGCTGCAGGGCACGTGCGACGCGCACCCCCACCTGGAACCCACCCGAGTCGGCCGACTCGTTACCGAACAGGATGATGTCGAACGGGCCCGACTCGGCTTCGATCGAGCTGATCGCCGCAGCGATCGCAGCCGCCGTGCGCTGGGGGTCCCAGTCGGTCGTCTCGATCGGCAGCAACACCGCATGGTTCACGCCGAGGGACGCTGCATAGCGCAACTGCTCGTCGGCCTCGACCGGCCCAAGGGTGAGCACGGTCGACTCGCCGCCATGGCGTTCGACCAACTGCACCGCTTCCTCCACGGCACACTCTTCGTGCGGGCTCGTGGTGAAGGCGAGGTATGCGGTGTCGACGGCTTGACCGTCGGCGGTGATGTTGATCTTCGCGCCGGGTGCTGGCACCCGCTTCACGCAGACGAGGACGCGCATCGGTAGACCTCTCAGCTCTTCATGCGGGCGTCGGCCGGATCGAACAACGGCGTGGCGCCTGCCCGCTCGACGGTGACCGGGTAGTACTCGTTCATGTACATCACCTGCAGCTTGGTGCCCTCGACGGCATGCTCGGGCGGCAGGTAAGCGAGCAACAGGTACTTGCCGACCGACGGTCCGGCGCCCGCCGTGGTGACGCGTGAGATACGGCCCTTCGCGTCGAGGATCCGCTCACCGGCGAGCGTGAGGATCGGCTCGTTTCCGCCGGTCGGGAACCGGTCGTAGCCTGCCGCCGAGCGCTGCGAGTCCATCGACAGCGTGCACATGATCGCCGCGGGGCCCGCCTCGCGAGCGGCGAGGTAGGCCGACTTGCCGATGAAGTCGGCCGACTTCACCTTCGGACGAGCGAGTCCGGCCTCGACCGGGTTGTACTCGCTCTCGAGCTCGGCGCCCATCAGCCGGTAGCCCTTCTCGATGCGCCCGGTGACGGCGTACACGCCGATGCCAACGGGGATGATCTCGAATTCCTGTCCCGCCTCCCAGATCGCGTCCCACACCTTCAGGCCGTGCTCCATGCGGGTGTAGATCTCCCAGCCGTTCTCGCCGACGTAGCTGATCCGGAACATCGTGGCGGGCACGCCGTCGATGAGGACCTCGCGGACGGCGCCGTACGGGAAGCCCTCCTGGCTGACGTCGTACGCGGCAGTGGTCTCGTCGGTCGCGATCTTGGCGAGCACCTTCGCTGCGTTGGGTCCCCACACGCCGACGGTGCAGATGCCCTGCGAACGGTCGGTGAAGGTCACCGAGCCGTCTCCCTGGGTGAAGTCGGCGAGGTGCTTGCTGAACCAGTAGTGGTCGCGGCCGCCGTCGAAGGCGCCGGTGATGACACGGAAGTGGTCGGTGGCCAGGCGCTGGATGGTGAGGTCGCCGCGGAAGCCGCCGTGCGGGGTAAGCAACGGGGTGTAGATGCTCCGACCGACGGGCACGTCGACGTTGTTGACGCACACCCAGTTGAGGAACTCGACCGCACGCGCACCTTCGAAGTCGAACTCGTTGAACGCAGTGAGGTCGACCATGCCGACGCTCTCGCGCATCTGGAGGTGCTCGGCGTTGGTGATCGGGCTCCACCACCGGGCATCCCACTCATGGGTGCGCGGCTGGCAGGCATCGGGGAACTTCTCCATCAGACGGGCGTTCGACTCGTACCACTGCGGACGCTCCCACCCGCGGGCGTCGAAGAACACGGCGCCCAGGGCTTCTTCACGCGCGTAGAACGGGCTCCGGCGAATGCCCCGCTGGCTCGCCCACTGCTCACGCGGGTGGACAATGCCGTAGGTCTTGTTGAAGTGCTCGTTGCACCGGGCGTTGATGTGCCACTCGGTCTTCTCGTGCGGGTAGAAGCGGCTGATGTCGC
>JBMOFX010000318.1:0-2828 GCA_049318665.1 Ilumatobacteraceae bacterium
ACTCGTGCATCCGGCGGTGCAGGCCGAGGGCGGCGATGATGTGCACGTCGTCGACGCCCGCCTGTGCGGCCATGTCGAGCACGGCCTCCATCACGCGCTGGCGCGTGTCGGGCGTGCGCATCTTCGGCAGCGGCAGGCTCACGTCGTCGAACGCGATGGTGAGCTTCATGCCCGGGAACAGCTGCGCGGGCAGTGGGTCCTGGCCGTGGGGGTTGAGGAGCGCGTGGAGGATCGCGCCGTCGATGTCGTCGAGCGCCTTCAGTGGCTCGGGGGGATAGATGACACGGCTGCGATCGGCCGGCAGCTTCTCGAGGCTGAAGTTCTCGCCGCGCCAGAACAGCACCGGCGGCGTCGAGCGATCGACCTCGAGGACGAATCCGGGACGGGGCATCTCAGGAGCTCGCTTTCTGGGGATTCGGTACGGCCTTCACGGCCGGGCGCAGATCGAACGCCACCTTCACCGCGCCGCGGCGGCCTGCGGCGGCAGCGTGGGCGATGGCGTCATGGTGCTCGTCGATCCGGTAGGTGGCCGACAGGAGGCGCTCGAAGCCGCACGCGAGCGCGGTCTCGATCGCCAGGTCGAACGTGCGCCGTCGGGTGCCGTCGGGCATCGTCTCGGTGCCGTAGGTGTAGGCGCCGACGAGTTGGGTCTCACGGTGCCAGAGGCCGGTGAGGTCGAGGCTCACGTCGGCGGGCATGCCCATCAGCACCACGCGGCCGCGTGGCCGAGTGATGCGGATGCTCGCCGCGATCGAGTCGCCCGTGCCGACCGCATCGATCGTTGCATCGGCACCGCCGGACAGGTAGTCGCCCACCATGTGGCTGCCGCTCGCGCGGCGAACGGCGCGGGCGAGTTCGTCGGGCTTCACCACGATGTCAGCACCCAGTGCTTTCGCGACGGCCTGCTGATGCGGGTAGCGCGCACCGACGACGATCTGCACGTCGGGGACGTACCGGCGCACGCCCGCGATCGCGCAGAGCCCCATCGTGCCGGCGCCGAGGACGGCGACGACGGGACGTTCGACACCGACGAGCGTCGGCCACGTGAGGAGCGCCGCGTGGATGCCGCCGGCGGCGGGCTCGACGAGGACGGCGCACTCGTCCGTCATCGCGTCGGGCACGTCGTGGAGTTGGCTCTCGTGGGCGACGAACTCGGGCGCCCACCCGCCGCACGTGCTGTTGCAGAACCCGATCTGGATGCCCGGCTCGAGGTGGCCGGTGACGAGGTGCGCGTAGTCGTTGCCGTCGCCGGGTGCAGCGCCCTCGAACGGTGGCTCGAAGCCGCGAGCGGCGTGGCCGAGCACCGGCTCGATGACGACGCGTCGCCCGTCGTCGAGGTGGCCGACGACTTCGTGACCGGGCACGAACGGGAAGCTGACCCACTCGTCGAAGTACGACGAGGCGTGCCCTTCGACCGTGGCGAGGTCGCTGCCGCAGATGCCCGCGAGGTGGGTGTGTACGCGATGCCAGCCCGGCCCGGGCAGCGCAGGCGGGTCGATCGACACGAGGTCGAGCGGGCCGAACTTGGCGGCCGCGGCGGGGGAGAACGGCGACAGCAGCCGGGCCACGCCCAGCTTCGTGACCGTGCGGTCGACCTGCAGCGCCTTCATGCGCCCTTCCCCATGGAGAACGAGCGGCGGCGTTCGCGCTCGCCGAGCATCGGGCCGATCGGGAGCAGTGGTCTCGGCCCGCCCGCCGCCTTCTCCCAGTTCTCGACCAACCAGCCCCGCTTGCGAGCGATGGCGGCGAGGCGGGTCTCGGGGTTGACCGCGACGGGGAAGCCGACGCATTCGAGCATCGGGAGATCGCTCGTCGAATCGGCGTACGCAATGCTTTCGTCGAGACGGAGGCCTTCGGCCGCGCAGTAGTCGGCGAGTACCTGGGCGCGGGTCTCGCCGGTGGGCGGCACCTGCGACAGTTCGCCCGACAGCGTGCCGTCGTCGCGCACGCGCATCTCGGCCGCGACGATCTCGTCGAACAGCGGGCGCAGTCCTTCGACGACGAAGCTCAGCGCGCCGGTGATCAGCACCGTGCGGTGCCCGAGCGCGCGGTGCTCGCGCACGCGGCGCAGGCCGGCCGGGAACGACTTCACGAGGATCAGCTGATGCAGGAGCTCTTTCGAGTCCTCGTCGATCTGGCCGATCGGTGCGTCTTCGTAGCGCCGGTAGAAGTGGCGCAGGAAGTCGCCGCGGTCCTTGCGATCGAGGCTCGACAGGCTCGGTGCTTCGGCGAAGGTGCGTAGCACGTAGCGCATCCGCTCGGGCATGTTGAGGCGTCGAGTGGCGAGCCACGAATAGCTCTCCACCACGTTCGATGCGATCAGCGTGTTCTCGAGATCGAACGCCGCGACGTGACGATCGGGCGACAGCACCGAGGCCCGAAGCCGGTCGGTGCGGTCGTTGCGGTTCTTGCCGGGCGTCGTCTTCGCACGGGAGTGCTGCACGATCGAAGGCAGGTGGATCGTGGTGATGTACTTCACCCAGTCGACCGACGTCGGGTCGAAGTTGAACGCCGCCTGGTCGTCGGCCGAGAGGGCGTGGAACGAGCGCATCAGGTTGTCGACCTGATAGATCGCCTCGCACTCGGTGTAAAGGCCATAGAGCTGCACGTACTCATACGCCCGGTCGATCTCGTTCTTGCGCTCCTCGAGCTTCGCCGCCCACGTCGC
The DNA here is from genome assembly GCA_049318665.1 of Ilumatobacteraceae bacterium. Lineage (GTDB taxonomy): Bacteria > Actinomycetota > Acidimicrobiia > Acidimicrobiales > Ilumatobacteraceae > VFMC01. The sequence continues at coordinate 2,669 of JBMOFX010000318.1, forward strand.
TTGATTGCCGCGCAACGGCAGCGACTGCAGCACGCGCTCGCTCGTCTCGGCGATCGCCTTCGCACGCTTGAGTTGCTTCTGCACGCGGCCTCGCGCGGGGAAGACCCACTCGGGCACGTCGATCGGTTGGCCTTCCGCGTCGTACAGCGGGTGCTCGCTG
>JBMOFX010000319.1:0-2823 GCA_049318665.1 Ilumatobacteraceae bacterium
CGGACGTAGATGACGAGGTCCTTCCGGAAGTACGCGACCACCGCCACCAACGTGCCGAGGTGGAGTGCGACGTCGAATGCCTTCTGCACGCCGAGGTCGTCGAAGTCGTTCCAGTTGAACAACCACGGCACCAGGATGAGGTGGCCACTCGAGGAGATCGGGAGGAACTCGGAGAGCCCCTGCACGAGCCCGAGGATGATGGCGTGGATGATCGGCACGACGGGTGTGTCTATCGCGTCGTAGTGCTCGGGAGCACCCTCGCTGTCCACGGGCGGGGCTCGTCCCAGTGGTGGCCGACGATTCGACCGACGCGAAGCGAAGCGAGGAACGACGCCGCGTCGTGGAAGTCGGGCATCTCCACGTAGGCCGCGCCGAGCGCCAGCGGCACGTGTGCGTCGCTGCCCGCGCCTGCGGCGAGGTCGTGCGCATCCGCGTACTCAGCGGCTCGACGATTGAGATGCATGAGCGACGTCTTCGCGTTGAGCACCTCCATCGCGTCGACCAACCCGTCGGCGACGAGCGCATCGATCGCTGGCTCCGCCATGTTGCGGCGCATCGGGTCGAACGGGTGCGGGATGTAGACGACGCCACCCTGATCGCGGATCGCTCGGGCCGCGTCGGCTGGCGAGGTGCCGAACGGGATCCGCTCGGTGAGGAACAGCCCGATGATCTCGCCTGCGTGGGTACGCAGTTCTTCGCCCACCACCACGCGGCACGGCAATCGCTCGGCGAGCTCCTGCGCACCGCCGATCGCGTTGTGGTCGGTGATGCACAGCACGTCGAGTCCGCTGGCGATGACGGCCTGCTCGATCTCGTCGGGCGTGGTGGTGCTGTCACCACTCCACATCGTGTGACTGTGCAGATCGACCCGCACCCAGCCCGGTTCGAGCGGCTCGCCGAGATGCGGATGGCGTTCGACGGCCGCCGGGCTCGGTGCAGGCATTGGCGGTGGCCTCAGGCGCCCGACATCGTCATGTCGGCGATCACCAGGCTGACGCCCGCGGCGCGCATCGGGAGCCAGTCGATGTCGCCACCCACCTCGAGCACGTCGAGCAGCATCCGCTGCAGCGTCGACGCAATCGTGAACTCACGCACCGGTCCGCCGAGCTGACCGTTGCTGATGAGCAGACCGGACGCACCGGTGGAGAAGTCGCCGCTGATCGGGTTGACACCGCTGTGCATGCCCGACACCGACTGGATGAGGACGCCGTCGTCGATGCTGCTGATCAGCTCGGCCTGCGAGCGCGTGCCCGGCTGGACCTGAAGCGCGAGTGCACCGACGCTCGGTGTGCCGGCGTAGCCGCCGCGCACCGCGTTGCCCGTGCTGACCGTGCCGGCGCGGCGAGCGCTGTAGCTGTTGTGCACGAAGCTGGTGAGCACGCCCTGGTCGATGAGCACGTTGCGTCGCGCCGCGAGGCCTTCCCCATCGAGGTCGGTGGCGGTGTACGCGAGCGGGTTGGTGGGGTCGTCGACGAGCGTGAAGCGCGGATCGGCGACCTGCTCGCCCATCCGCTCGCGGAACAGGCTGCGTCCCTTGATGACCGACTCGCCGTTGAGGGTGCCGCTGATGATGCCGAGGAACTGGGCGGTGACGAACGGGTCGAGCACCACGGTGAGGCGACGGCTCGTCGGCTTGGTGGCGCCGAGCAGGCGCGTGGCGCGATCCGCCGCTTCCTTCGCGGCCTTGGCGAGATCAAAGTCGTCGGGCGACCGGCCGACGCTGAAGCCGAATCCGGTCTGTGTCTCGTCGCCGTCGTCGGCGAGCGTGCTGACGCTGACGTAGCAGCCGTTCTCTCTGCCCCACTGACGGATGCCATTGGTGGACGCGACCGCCGACTCGGCGGCGACGTCGCTGTAGTTCGAGTCGTCGATGCGCACCCGAGGGTCGGCCGCCAGTGCGAGCTGCTCGAGTTCTTTCGCCAAGGCAATCTTTCGATCGGTCGGGTACGACGCGAGCGCCTCGTTCCACAGTTGCTGTTCGACCACCGCGACGCCGTCGGGCTCGGCCATGCCCGCCCATTCGTCGGGCGTGCCGAAACCCACGTTGTCGCGAGCCTCGGCGAGCACCTCGGCGATCGCCGTTCGATCGAGCGTGCCCGCATACGCGAACCCGGTGCGACCCTCGCTGACGATGCGGATGCCGATGCCTTCGCTCTGCGCGCTGACGAAGTGCTCGATCTCGCCTTCGTAGACGCGGATGTCGGTCTCGTTCGCGCGTCCGACGTAGGCCTCGACCTGCTCGCCGGGGCGAGCCTGTGCGATCACCGCGTCGGCGATCGCCAGCAGCTCGTCGCTCATGCCGCGGTGCCGCCGATGGTCATCGCCTTCACCCGCAACGTCGGTTGGCCGTCGCCCACGGGCACGCCCTGGCCGTCCTTGCCGCACGTGCCGGGGTTGCCCATACCGAAGTCGTTGCCGAGCAGATCGATGTCGCGCAACACCTGCGGGCCGTTGCCGACGAGGTTGCCCTCACGCAGCGGCTCGGTGATCTCGCCGTTCTCGATGAGGTAGGCCTCGGTCATGCCGAACACGAAGTCGCCGGTGGCCGTGTTGACGCTGCCACCGCCGAGCTTGGCGACATAGACGCCGTGCTCGGTGGCGCGCACGATGTCGTCGGGCTCCTCGGTGCCGTTGAGCACGTAGGTGTTGGTCATCCGCACCATCGGGAGGTGCTGGTAGCTCTGGCGACGGCCGTTGCCGCTTTGGGCACGACCCTCCTTGCGGGCACGGAGGTAGTCCCACATGTAGTCGGTGAGCACGCCGTCCTGGATGAGCACGTTGTACTGGCTGGGGTGGCCCTCGTCGTCGATGCCGATGGCACCC
>JBMOFX010000320.1:0-2757 GCA_049318665.1 Ilumatobacteraceae bacterium
GTAGATTCAGACAATAACAATAACACACAACAACATGCAGCATCGCACCCTTGAAGTGCTCCGATACGTGACAGGTGAATCGCGATTCGCCCCAGATGGAAGCTAATGTGCGGCTGTCGCCGCGAGCGTCGCTCGTGTCGACGCGTCTGCGATCGAGGCGGTCCGTCACGAGGCCTTCGCAGCACGAAACGACATCGAGATCATCCGAGCGCACGTCGCGCACGCCGAGACCAACCTCAACGAGCAAGTGGCTACCACGGCACGCCGCATGCAGCAGATGGAAGTGGAGTTCGCTGCCGCGATGGACGTGTCCGCTGCCGTGCAACTCGAGCGTCTCGATGAGATCGAGCGCCAAGTGCTGATGCTCGGCCCGCCCGGGAACCGAGCGCTCGGATCGACCCCGCCACCCCCGCCAACCATGACCACTCCCGACGTCGCGTCAGCTCCCGCCGCGACCACGGACTGGTCCACGTACTGATCCGCCCGAGACTCGCCCATGGCACTGTTCAAGAACAAGGAGACCCCGCCCGGCGCAGTCGCGGTCGCGTCCCGCGACGACACGGCACCCGCGATGGGGGCCCACGCCGCCGAGTGCATGCGGATCGGACAGCTCCTCGTCGATACCGAGCAACTGACCCCCGAACAGCTCGCGTCCGCGCTCCAGCAGTCCAACGGCGACGTCCTGACGTTCAACGAACTCGTCATCCAGCGCTTCGGCGCGTCGCGTCAAGAACTCGCGACCGCCGTGTCGCAGGTGTACCAACTGCCGCTCGCCGACACCCGTGCGGTCACGTTCGACGCTGAGGTGGGGTCCCTCGTCGCCGAGCAGGTGGCGCGGCGTCTGTGCGTACTCCCGATCGTCGAGGACAACGGCGTCCTCGTCGTGCTGGTCAGCGACCCGTCGCCGGAGCGGTTGCAGGAGATCGAGCAGCTCGTCGCACGACCCGTGCGCTGGCTCATCGCCGACCCGATTACCGTCCGCACGTTCATCGACCGCACCTACCGCGTCGACGCCGACGTCGACCGTCTCGTGCAGGCCTTCGATCTCGCCGACGACCAGAGCAAGGTTGCCGCGGCCGCCGCGGTGGTCGCTGCGGGCGCTGATGACTCCGCTCCGGTCGTCCAACTCGTGAACCGGATCGTGAGCCAGGCGCTGCGCGATCGTGCGAGCGACATTCACGTCGAGCCGCTCGACGAGAAGCTGCGCATCCGATTCCGCATCGACGGTCACCTCGTCGAGGCGTTCAGCCTGCCGATCGGCGTTCACAACGCACTCGTCAGCCGCCTGAAAATCATGAGCGGGATGAACATCGTCGAGAAGCGCCGCCCGCAGGACGGCCAGTTCTCGATGAACATCGACGGCAAGGACGTCGACGTCCGCGTCGGCTCCGTGGCGACGGTCTTCGGTGAGAAGGTCGTCATGCGAATTCTCGACAAGAACCGCTCGATGATCGGTCTCAGCCAGCTGGGCTTCCCGCGCGAGACCTACCTCCACTACTCGAAGATGATCCACTCGCCGTTCGGCATGGTCATCTGTGCCGGCCCCACGGGCGCCGGCAAGACCACGACGCTGTACGCGTCGTTGCTCGAGATCAACTCGGGTGGGAGCAACGTCACCACGGTCGAAGATCCCGTCGAGTACGTGTTCCCCGGCATCAACCAGATCCAGACGAACGAACAGGCGGGCCTCACGTTCGCCACCGGCCTCAAGGCCATCCTTCGTCAAGACCCCGACGTGATTCTCGTCGGCGAGATCCGTGACGCCGACACGGCACGCATTGCCATCCAGTCGGCCCTCACGGGTCACTTCGTGCTTTCGTCGCTGCACGGCACCGACAGCGTCGCGGCGCTGCACCGCTTCCTCGACATGGGCATCGAGGCCTTCCTCATCGCGTCATCGGTGGTGGGTGTCATCGGCCAGCGTCTCCTGCGACGCATTTGTGACTCGTGCAAGGAGCCCTACACGCCTGGCGCCGAGGAGCTCGCGATGTTCAAGCAGCACAGTGGCGGCAGCGACAAGACCACGTTCTTCCGCGGGGCCGGCTGCAACTACTGCGCCGGCACCGGGTACCGCGACCGCATCGGTGTGTACGAACTGCTGCGGATCACCCCCGAGCTCCGCCGACTGATCGTCGGCTGGGCCACCACCGAGGAGCTCCGCCGCCTTGCCGTTGCGCAAGGAATGCGGACAATGCTCCGTGAAGCCATGGCTCTCGTCGAGAACGACGTGACCACCGTCCCCGAAGTCATCAAGACACTGTTCGCTCACTGAGTCGCGAGAAGGACACCCGCCATGCCCAAGTTCAGTTACGCCGCCGTCGATGCCACCGGCTCGACGGTCGAAGGTGTCGAGAAGGCCGAGACGATCGGTGACGCGCGCACGGCCTTGATGCTGCGCAACCTGTATCCGGTGAAGATCGACGAGCGCCGCGGCCTCCTCGACTTCGAGCTCTCGCAGTCGAAGGTCAAGAAGAAGGAGTTGATGCACTTCACGCGTCAGCTCGCCGTGTTCGTGAAGGCCGGCATCTCGATCACCGAAGCGCTCGAGATCATCGGAGACGAGACGACCGACGCCTCACTGCGCCGCACCATCATCGGCATGCTCGAAGATCTTCACAATGGCGGAACGCTCAGCGAGTGTGCTGCGAAGCACCCCGAGGCGTTCCCCAAGTACTACATCGGCATCCTGTCGTCGGCCGAAATGACCGGCAAGCTCGATGAGTCGCTCGAAAGCCTCGCCGGCTACCTGGAGCGCGA
>JBMOFX010000321.1:0-2743 GCA_049318665.1 Ilumatobacteraceae bacterium
ACCGGCTCGTCGAGCACGAGCAGACTCGGTTCGAGGGCGAGCGCGCGGGCGATGCCGATGCGTTGGCGTTGGCCGCCGGAGAACTCGTGTGGGAAGCGCTTGGCGTGATCCGGCGCGAGGCCGACCAGTTCGAGCAGTTCGGCGACGCGAGCGGCCTTGTCGATGTCGAGCTTCTGGATCTCGATCGCTTCGGCGATGGCGGCACCAACCGTGCGACGGGGGTCGAGTGAGGCGTACGGGTCCTGGAACACGATCTGCATCTCGCGGCGCAGCGTGCGGAGCCGCTTGGCCTCCATGCCGATCAGTTCCTCGCCACGGAACTTCACGGAGCCGCCGGTTGGCTCGACGAGTCGCAGCAGGCAGCGGCCCACGGTGGTCTTGCCCGACCCGCTCTCGCCGACCAGGCCGACGGTCTCGCCGGCGTGCACGTCGAACGACACGCCGCTCACCGCCTGGACCGTCCGCTTGATTGAGCGGAGACCCTTGCTCGACTTCACCGCGAAGTGCTTCACCAAATCGGTGACCTGCAGCACGGGGGCATCCGTCGGCGTCACAGGGCTCGTCATTGGACACCCTCGAGCGTGAGTTCGTCGGCGCGCACACATGCCGTTTCGGAACTGCGCAGCGCCACCAGGCCCGGCAATCCCTCAGCGCACTTGGCTTCGGCGTACTGGCAGCGGGTACGGAAGGCGCATCCACTCGGGGGGCGGATCATGTTCGGCGGCGAACCGGGGATGGGGACGAGGCGGTCCTGGCCGAGCCGCGGCAGCGACTGGAGCAACCCCTGGGTGTAGGGGTGCGTCGGGTCGTCGAACAGGGTCATCACGTCGGCACGCTCGGCAGCGCGGCCCGCGTACATCACCTGCACCCGGTCTGCGACACGCGCCACCACACCGAGGTCGTGCGTGATCAGCACCACCGCGGTGTTCATGTCGCGCTGGATCCGTTGGATCACCTCGAGGATTTGGGCCTGCACGGTCACGTCGAGCGCAGTGGTGGGCTCGTCGGCGATGAGCACTTCCGGATCGTTGGCGATCGCCATCGCGATCATCACGCGCTGGCGCATGCCACCCGAGAACTCGTGCGGGTACTGCCGCGCTCGCTCCTTGGGCTGCGGAATCCCGACGATGTCGAGCAGTTCGACTGCCCGACTGGCCGCTTCGTTGTCGTGGACCTTCTGGTGCGACTGGATCATCTCGACGATCTGGCGGCCGATGCGGTGCACCGGGTTGAGCGCCGACAACGGATCTTGGAAGATCATCGCCATCTGCTTGCCGCGGACCCCGCGCATCACTTTGTCGGACGCACCGACGAGTTCGACGCCGCCGATCTTCGCTGAACCGCCGACCTTGGCGGACTTCGGGAGCAGGCCCATCATCCCGAGGAACGTGACCGACTTGCCCGAGCCGCTCTCGCCGACCACGCCGACCATCTCACCGCCGCGCACGTCGAGGTCGACGCCGCGCACGGCCTGAACCACACCCGACTCGGTGGGGAACTCGACGCGGAAGTCGCGCAGTTGGAGCTTGACGTCGCCGGTGCTCATGTGCGGCCTCCGCTGACCTTGGGATCGGTGGCGTCGCGGAGACCCTCGCCGATGTAGTTGATGCAGAGCGCGAGGATCACCAGCGCAAGACACGGGAACACGACGAGCCACCAGTAACCGGTCTGAACGCCGAGCTTCGAGTTCCCCACCAGCTTGCCCAGCGAGTTGTCGGGCCCATACCCGAAGAAGCCCAGCGTGGACTCGGTGATGATCGCGCCGACGACACCCAGGGTGAGGGCCACGAGAATCGGGCCGATCGCGTTCGGCAGCACGTGGCGGATCACGATGCGTGGGCCCGTCGCACCGAGTGCCTTCGCCGCTTCCACGAACTCACGCTCCCGCAGGGCGAGCACCTGCCCGCGGACGATGCGCGCCACGATGGTCCAACCGAGGATGGACAGCAGCACCACGGTGAATCGCACCGAGTCGGGCTTGCCGATGATCGCAACGATCCAACTCACCTCGCCGAGGAACTGGCGGATGACGAGGAGTGCCACGAGGAACGGGAACGCCAGGAAGACGTCGGTGACGCGCATCAAGACGTCGTCGATCCATCCGCCGCGCCAACCGGCGACCGCACCGATGAGTATCCCGATGAGCACGGCGGTGATGGCCGAGAACAGACCGATCAACAACGACACCCGAACGCCGTAGATGATGCGCGAGTAGAGGTCGCGGCCGATGTCGTCCGTACCGAACCAGGCGATTGATCGCGGCGACAGGAACGAGTTCGGCTTACCCGCCTCTGCTTTGAAGATCGGCTCATTCACGCCGTAGCGGGCGGTGATCGGTGCCAGCACGACGAACACGACGAACACGACGAGCACCGTCAACGCGAGCATCGACGCACGGTTCCGACGGAATCGCCGAAGCGCCTGACGAACCGGCGACAGCGAGTCGGCGGTGAGGCCTTCGACGTCATCGATCGATTCGTCACCGCGGCTGGGTGCTGAGGTGTCAGTCAAGGCGGATCCTCGGGTCGAGCACGGCGTACGACACGTCGGCGAGGAGGTTGAACATCACCACGGCGACCGTGATGATCACCATCAGCGGCATCAGTTGCGGGAAGTCACCGTTGCCAAGCGCCGTGATGAAGTACACGCCCACACCGGGGTAGTCGAATACGCGCTCGGTGATGATCAGGCCGGAGAGGATCGCACCGATGTCGATCGCCGCGATCGTGACGATCGGGATGAG
>JBMOFX010000322.1:0-2725 GCA_049318665.1 Ilumatobacteraceae bacterium
CGCCGTCGTTCACTTCGGTGCCGACGATGATGCCGGTACCGACGTCGGACTTGATCGCCGAGCGACCTTCGACAATCGCCGTGACCAGCAGCCCGAGCATCCCGGCACCCACCACGATCGCAAGTGGTCGCTGCACGGGAATCGGCTCGATGCGGAGATTCTCGACGCGGTCGACACCGAGCAACATGATCACGAACAGGAACAGCACGACGATCGCACCGGAGTACACGATCACCTGCACCGCCGCGAGGAAGGGCGCTTCCTGCAGGATGAACAGCACCGCCACGCCGAACAGCGTGAGCACCAGGCTGAGCGCGGCGTGCACAGGGTGGCTGCGCACGACGACGCCGATCGCACCGACCAGCACCATCACCGACGCACAGACGAAGACGAACCACTCCATCAGTGCGAGGGCTCCCCGCGAGAGATGGTGCGAACCGTCTTGGGCGCGTCAGCATCCGCCTGCTTCGGCTCGGCGGCGCGCACGCCGTGGCCGAGCTCGTTACTCCAGCCGATCTCGCCGACGAAGGTCTCGTCGCCGCCGGCCGAGGTGGCGCGCATCCACCCGCTGGTGTTCAGGTCTTCACCGGGACGCCAGTCCTCCCACGGGAGGTGCTTCGGCGCGCCCTGGTCGTCGACGACCAATTCGTCCTTGGTGTAGATCGCGTCCTTGCGATTGGTGAAGCTGAACTCGAACAGCTTGCTCTCGGTGATCGCCTCGGTCGGGCAGGCCTCGACGCACAGGTCGCAGTGGATGCACCGGAGGTAGTTGATCTCGTAGATCCAGCCGAACCGCTCGCCGGGTGACGTCGGCTCCTCGGGATCGTTGTCGCGGCCACGGACGTAGATGCACTTCGCGGGGCACACCCCGGCGCAGAGCTCGCAGCCGATGCACTTCTCCATGCCGTCTTCGTAGCGGTTGAGCACGTGGCGGCCGTGGAGACGCGCGGGCTTCACCTGCTTCTCGTCGTGCGAGTCGCCGGCGCCCTTCTTCTTCGCCCGTCGACCGCCCGAGTACTCGGTGGTGACGCGCTTGCCGCCGAACAGGCGGTGCTGGCGCAGTGTGACGCCGAACCCTTCGAGGTAGCCCATCAGAACACGCTCCCTTCACGTTCACGGTTGCGGGCGCTGACCCTCACGGCGGCGAGCAACAGCAGCGCACCGAGCACCAACACCCCGAGCGAGGCCGCCACGACGACGACCTGATTCCAGCCGGCGTCGCTGCCCACTTGGATCGAGGCGAGCACGATGAACCAGCCGAGCGACAGCGGGATCAGCACCTTCCAGCCGAGGTTCATCAGCTGGTCGTAGCGCAGTCGCGGCAGCGTGGCGCGGAACCACACGTACATGTAGAGGAACACCAGCAGCTTCAGCAGGAACCACACGGTGCCGTTGAGGAAGCCGAGGCCGAGGTCGCCATTCCACTGGATGCCACCGATGTTGATGGTGAGCGGCTGCGGGCCACCGAGGAACAACGTGACGATGATGGCGCTCATCGTGATCGTGTTCATGAACTCGGCGAGGAAGAACAGCGCGAAGCGAATGCTCGAGTATTCGGTGTTGAACCCGCCGACGAGTTCTTGCTCGGCTTCGACGAGGTCGAACGGTGGCCGGTTGAGTTCGGCGGTCGCCGCGATCACGAAGATCACGAACGGGAGGAACCCGGTGGTGATGATGTTCCAGTTGGCCGTGCTGCTCTGGGCGCCGACGATGCCGCTGGTGCTGAGCGTGCCCGACAGCAGGAGCACGGCGGCCAGGCTCATCCCGAGCGCTGCTTCGTAGCTGACCATCTGTGCCGAGGCACGAACCGAGCCGAGCAGCGGGTACTTCGAACCCGATGCCCATCCGGCGAGCATGATGCCGTACACCGCGATCGAGCTGAGCGCGAGGAGGAACAGGATGCCGATGTGCGGATCGGCCAACTGCAGCTTCGTGTCGCGACCGAACCAGGTGACGATGCCGCCATTGCCATCGGTGTAGTCGCCGCCGAGCGGGATGATCGTCCACACGAGGAACGCCGGCACGAACGCCATGTAGGGCGCGAGCTTGAACACGAAGCGATCAGCTCGGTCGGGGATGAGGTCTTCTTTGAAGAACAGCTTGATGCCATCGGCGAGGGTCTGCAGGATGCCGAACGGACCCGCCTTGTTGGGGCCGACGCGGTTCTGCATACCCGCGATCACCTTGCGCTCGAACCACACCATCAGCATCGTGCCGACGAGGCCGATGACGAACACCGCGACGACCTTGATGAGCACGATGAACACGACTGTGAGGTCGATCTTGCCGTTGTAGAGCGGGTCGAGCGCCAGCATCAGAGGTTCTCGATCCGGACGTCGGTGATCGTTGCGTCGATGTCGATCAGTTCGCCGACGACGCCGCCCGGCTGGTTGAACGCCACCCACACGGTGCCGCGCAGCACGGACGTGTCGGGCTCGACGCGCAGCACGACGCTCGCCTTCGCGCTCGACACCTTCACGTCGGCACCGGCAACGACCCCGGCGCGCTCGAGGTCGAGCGGGTGGAGGTGCGCTACGGCGCCGGGCGCGAGATGTGCGAGCGCGGGCGTCGACCGCGTGGACACTGCGTCGTCGTAGAGCTTGCGACTCACCACGAGCCGGAAATCGTACGCGTTGCGCACGCCGACCTCGGGTGTCGCGGTGGGCAGCGGGCCGAACGACACGGGCGTCGCTGCCACGAGGCCATCGCGTGCGCCGGCGAGTGC
>JBMOFX010000323.1:0-2724 GCA_049318665.1 Ilumatobacteraceae bacterium
GCTGGTGCACCAGGTTCTGCTGCACCTCGTCGTAGAGGTTGTCGATGCCGAGCGCCTGCTCGACCTTCTCGATGCCGGCCTCGAGCGGCACGACGACGCGCTTGTCTTCTTCAACCTCGTAGTCCGCGTCGCGACGCAGCGAGCGCACGACACTGGCGAAGCGGTAGTACAGCTGAGCCGCGTCGGCGAGGCGGCCGCTGATGATGAGCGGTGTGCGGGCCTCGTCGATGAGGATCGAGTCGACTTCGTCGACGATGGCGAAGCTGTGACCGCGTTGCACCTTGTCGCCGAGCGTGGCGGCCATGTTGTCGCGGAGGTAGTCGAAGCCGAACTCGTTGTTGGTGCCGTACGTGATGTCGCACGCGTAGGCAAGTCGCTTCTCTTCCGGGCGGTCCTTCTGGCCGGGGATGACGAGGCCGACGTCGAGGCCGAGCCAGCGGTGAATGCGACCCATGTTCTCGGCCGCGAGCTTCGCGAGGTAGTCGTTGACCGTGACGAGGTGCACGCCCTTGCCGCCGAGGCCGTTGAGGTAGGCGGGCAGCGTGCTGACGAGGGTCTTGCCCTCGCCGGTCTTCATCTCGGCGATCCATCCGAAGTGCAGTGCCGCACCGCCCATGATCTGGACGTCGAAGTGACGCTGGCCGGTGACCCGGGTGGACGCCTCGCGCATCGTGGCGAACGCTTCGACGAGCAGGTCGTCGAGGTCTTCTCCACGCTCGAGGCGGCCGCGGAACTCACCCGTCCGAGCCTGGAGTTCCGCGTCGCTGAGACGCTGGATCTGGGGCTCGAGTGCGTTGACGTGCGGCACGAGACCTTGGAGCGCCTTGAGCTTCTTTCCCTCACCGGCGCGGAGAATGCGATCGAGCAACTTCATGCGTGAGCGAGCCTACCGGTGGCGTCGGAAGGTGGGAGGGCACGCCGCCCCGGCCTGCCGTGCTCGGGCGTCGCTGCGGCAGCGATGAGCACCACCTCGGTCACCCCGGCCGCTGCGAGCGCCTCGGCGCTGGCGAGCAGCGTCGCGCCGGTGGTGACCACGTCGTCCACCACGAGCACGCGCAGCGAACGCCGCTGCCGGCGCGCCCGGAAATCGGGCCCATCGAGCCGTTCGGAGCGAGTGAGGCCCGTCTGCGCCGTGCCGTGGGTGCGATACAGCAACCGTCGACAGGGAACCCCCAGTTCACGGGCGATGTGGCGGGCGAGGAGCTCGGCCTGGTCGAAGCCGCGCTGGCCGGCCCGACGGCCACTGGTCGGCGCCCAGGTGACCAGATCGAACCGTCTCGCCTCCCTCAGCCCGAGCCGCTGCACCATCAGTGCCCCGAGGTATCGCGCCACCCGACGACGGTTTCGATACTTGAGCGCGAGCACCGCCGAGCGCGCCGCACCGTCGTAGGGCAGCGCCGCCTTCACACCGTGGGGCAGGTGGACGACGGGCGCTGATGCGAGCGAGAACCGGCACGCGTGGCACCACTCCGGCCCCGGTTGACGACACGACGAACACGACGACGAGAACACCATCGCCCCAGCCTCGCGACGGGGTGTGACAGCGAAATCAAGCAGGGCCTACGGCACGTCGCCGGTAGCGTCGCCGGCCGTGGCCATCGCCGATCCCCTGCTGCCCACCCGGCCCTATCACCCCAGGTCCGTCGCCGCCGACTGGGGTATCCGCCTCGGTCGATGCGTGGCCGGGCTGTTCCTGTTCGGATTCGGGATCGCGCTCATCATCGAAGCCGACCTCGGCCTCGCGCCTTGGGACGTGTTCCACCAGGGCGTCGCGAAGAAGCTCGACGTTCCCGTCGGCACGGTCATCATCGCCACGGGGCTGCTGCTGCTCCTGCTGTGGATTCCGCTGCGCCAGAAGCCGGGCGTCGGCACGATCCTGAACGCGGTCGAGATCGGCGTCACGGTCGATCTGCTGATGCCGCTGATCCCCACCACGAGCCACCTCGCCGTTCGCGTCACCTACCTCGTCATCGGCCTGGTGATCATCGCCATCGGATCGGGCCTCTACATCGGGGCAGGCCTCGGACCCGGCCCGCGCGATGGCCTGATGATGGGTTTCGCTCAGCGCGGTGTGAGCGTGCGCCTCGCGCGCACGCTCATCGAGATCACCGTGCTCGTCGTGGGGTTGTTCCTCGGTGGCAGTGTCGGCATCGGCACGGTTGCCTTCACGTTCGGCATCGGGCCGCTCGTGCAGGTGTTCCTGCCGCTGTTCGCACTTCCACCCAGGTCGATCAGTAGCGGTAGTGGTCGCTCTTGAACGGGCCGCTCGGGTCGACGCCCAGGTACTCGGCCTGCTCATCGGTGAGCTTGCTGAGCTTCACACCAAGCGCCTCGAGATGGAGCGCAGCGACCTTCTCGTCGAGCCGCTTCGGCAGCACGTACACGCCCAGCGGGTAGTTCTCGGTGTGCGCGAACAGTTCCATCTGCGCGATCACCTGGTTGCTGAACGAGCAGCTCATCACGAAGCTCGGGTGTCCGGTGGCGCATCCGAGGTTCACGAGGCGCCCTTCGGCGAGCACGATGATCGCGTGGCCGTCATCGAAGGTCCACAGATCGGTGCCCGGCTTGAGCTCGTCCTTCGTGGCGCCGCTGCGGGCGAGGCCGGTCATGTCGATCTCGCTGTCGAAGTGGCCGATGTTGCACACGATCGCGTTGTGCTTCATGCGGTGCATGTGCTCGACGGTGATGATGTGGTCGTTGCCGGTGGCCGACACGAAGATGTCG
>JBMOFX010000324.1:0-2718 GCA_049318665.1 Ilumatobacteraceae bacterium
GACCTTGTCGAACACGACGATGGTGTCGTAGAGCGAGAAGCCGAGGATCGTGAGGAACGCCACCACGGTCGCAGGCGTGACCTCGAAACGGAACAGTGAGTAGATGCCCACGCTGATCATCACGTCGTGGATCATCGCGATGATCGCCGAGAGCGCCATTCGCCACTCGAACCGCCAGCTGATGAACGCCGCAACGAGCACGAGGAAGATCACGAGCGCGCGGATTGCCTTCTCGGTGATGCTTCGTCCCCACGATGAGCTCACCGACGTGCTCGACACCGCCGACACCTCGACGCCGGCCTCCTCGGCGAGGTCTTGCTGCACCTGCTGTGACACTTCGGCCGGCTGGTCGGGCACCTGAATGCGTAGCCGCGTGCCGCTGCTCGAGGTGAGCGTCTGGATCTTCGCCGCGTCACTGTCGATCCCGTTTGCGTCGAGGACGGCACGGGCCTCATCCTGCGTGATGTTCTCCGCGGGGACCTCCCACGCGACGCCGCCTTCGAAGTCGATGCCGAGGTTGAGGCCCTGCGTGGACAGCGAGATGATCGTCAGAACGATCAAGACACCCGAGGCGATGAGGCCGATGTAGCGCCGACCGTAGAAGTCGAAGGAGGTCTCGCCGTGGTAGAGGCGTCCCCAGCGGCCGCGGCGCGGACGCGGCGCCTCGACGGTCGTCTGCGACGGCGTGTCGGTCGAGAGATCGGTCATGAGAGGCTCCCAGCAACAGCGGTACCACCGCTGGCCGACGGTGCCGGGCGCGGATCGACCGGATCGATGCCCATCACCTTGCGGCGGGCCATCCAGTCGGTCCGGGCGAGCAGCAGCACGGTCGGTCGGGTGAAGAAGTAGGCGACCACGAGGTCGGCGAGGGTGGAAAGGCCGAGGAAGAATGCGAAGTTCCTCACCGAGCCGACCGTGAGGTACCAGAGCGTGAACGCACCAATGAGCGACACGATGTCGGCAATGAGGATCGTCCGCCATGCACCGGCGAAGCCGCGCGAGGCGCTGTTCTTCAAGCTCCGGCCAGCTCGCAGTTCGTCCTTGAGTCGTTCAAAGAACACCACATACGAGTCGACCGTCACGCCGACCGACACGATGATGCCGGCGATGCCCGACAGCGAGAGCGTGAGTCCCTGTGTGGTCGACAGCAGCGAGATGATCGAGTAGAGCAGACCGCCCGACACCATCACCCCGACGACAACGACGAAGCCGAGCACGCCGTAGTACGCGATCAGCAGGAGCAGCACGAGCGCAACGCCGATGATGCCAGCGATGATCGCGGCGCGCAGGGAATCAGTGCCGAGCGTCGGTGACACGTTCTGCACCGACACCGTCTCCATCTTCACGGGGAGCGATCCGCTCTTCAGCACCTTCGCAAGGTTGCGCGCTTCGGTCTCGGTGAACTCCCCGGTGATGTCGACCCCGGTGGTGAAGTTCGGTTCGTTCACGGTGGGGGCGGAGATGATCTCACCGTCGAGCTCGATCGCAAGGCGACCGCTCGGGCAACTCTCCTGCTTCAGGTTGCACTGCAATGCCAGCGCGTTCCACGTGTCGACACCGTCGGACGTCTGGCGCAGCCCGACGCGGACACCCCATCCACTGTCGAGGAAATCGGCGGTGGCATCGTTCTCGAACACGGCGCCGGTGCCCTGCGCGGGTCCGACGAGACACTCACCGCCACCGCGTAGCGGCAGTACCTGCTGCTGGGTGGGGTCGGACACAACAACCGTCGACGAGGTAGGGACGCTGTCGCCTGCCACGGTCGTCGTCGTCGCTCCGCCCGTGGTCGTTGGGGTGGTGGTGGCGCCAGTGGTGGCGGCGCCAATGGTGGTCGTGGGGGTACCGGAGATTCGGCGGCCGGGGCCGGGCGCTGCGGTCGTGGTGGGCGCTTCGGTGGTCGAACCCGGCACGGTGGTATCGGTGGTGGTGGGCTGGCCCTCGTTCTGGCATGCGATCACCGGCCGCAGGTACACCTGGCCGGTCACCTGGACGAGCTCGATCGCTTCCTGCTGGTTCTTCACACCGGGCAGGTTGACCACGATGGCGTCGCCCTGGCGGAGGATCTCGGGTTCGGCCACGCCGAGGCTGTCGACGCGGTCGCGAATGCGCTCCACGGCGAGGTCGAGCGCCACCGGGTCGAAGTCGCCGACGGGCTGTTGCGTGACGGAGATGCCGCCCTGCAGATCGAGCCCGAGGGCGGGCGTGTTGCCGAGGGTGACGCTGAGCAGCAGCCCTCCGAAGGAGACGACCATGATCGCCACCAGTGAGATGATGAGTTTTCGCTTGTTCACGGCGTGGCGATGTCGTCGATGTCGGTGGCGTGCTGACCGGGCTCGATCTGCTTGCCCTTGCCGGAACCGTCGTCGGTGGGCAGGCCGCCGGTCTGACCGGATGCGGTGTCGACCTTGCGCTGCACCGCGGCGCGGGCGATGCGGATCTGGACGTTGTCGTCGATCTCGAGCCACACGATGTCGCCGTCGAAGCCGGTGATGAAGCCGTACAGACCAGAGGTGGTCATCACCTCGTCACCCACGTCGATCGACGACTGCATCGCGGCCTGCTCGCGCTGGCGCCGCCGCTGGGGGCGGATGAGGAGGAAGTACATCGCCACGGGGATGAGCAGGAAGATGCCCAGCTGGATGACAGCGGCGCCGGCCGAACCGGACGAGTCGCTCTCGGTGGCGAAGATGGTGAGGAGATGCATGGTGTCCCACTGAT
>JBMOFX010000325.1:0-2689 GCA_049318665.1 Ilumatobacteraceae bacterium
GAGCGCCAGTGCGGGCATGGTGGTGAGGCCCATCGGTGCCCGAGCATGGAACTGCATCTCCATCCGCACGAGCTCGAGCCGCACGTAGTCGCTCGGCCAGTCGGCGGGCGTGTACGAGAGACCCAGGTCGACGTGATGTACGTCGGTCTCGCGCCACCGCAGGAACGGGAGATCACTGATCGCCACGAGCCCCGACCGGTTCCTACCGCTCCCCGCCCGCGCCTCGGTCGTGGTGGCCGCCCAGCAACGTTCGAGCGACTCGATGCTGGCGCGCACGTCGCTCACCAACTCGTCCGCCGAGCGGTCCGCACCCAGTTTGATGTCGAGCTCACGCGCCTCGGCGCTGTCGTACTGCGACACCACCTCACCACGTGACGCGCCATCGATCATCCGAACGAGGCTGTCGGCGTTGCGAGCAAGGTGGGTGATCACGTGCCCGATCGTCCAGCCCGGCAGCAGCGACGCCGACCTCGCCTGGGTATCCGTGAGCCCGTGCAGCGAGCCGAGCAGACGCTGGTGGGCCGAGGCGGCACCGGCCACGTCACGGTCGAGATCGCGCGAGGTCGCCACGCGACGTGACGCTAACCCGAGGGCACCTGTGGCAACCTGACCGATATGCAACTGGGAATGATCGGTCTCGGCCGGATGGGCGCCAACATGGCCCGCCGCCTCACACGTGCAGGAGTCGACGTCGTCGGCTACGACGTCGTCGCGACATCGGTGGAGGCGCTCGCCGCCGAGGGCTCGGTGGGCACGCATTCGCTCGCCGACCTCGTCGCTGCGCTTGAACCACCCCGCCACGTGTGGGTGATGGTGCCGGCTGCGTTCGTCGGGTCGACCGTCGATGCACTCGCCCCGTTGCTCGCCCCCGGCGACGCGATCATCGACGGCGGGAACTCGTGGTACCGCGACGACATCGATCGCGCAGGCCCGCTCGCAGCACAGGGCATCCACTACCTCGACGTCGGCACCAGTGGCGGCGTGTTCGGACTCGAGCGCGGCTACTGCCTCATGGTCGGCGGCAGCGCCGAGGCGGTGGAGCGCCTGACACCGGTGTTCGATGCGCTGGCACCGGGCGTCGACGCGGCGGAGCGCACACCGGGCCTCACCGGGGAGCCCGACACGGCCGAGCGAGGGTGGCTGCACTGCGGCCCGTCGGGCGCCGGGCACTTCGTGAAGATGGTCCACAACGGGATCGAGTACGGGATGATGGCCTCGTACGCCGAGGGACTCAACGTGCTCGCGAAAGCAGGCATCGGCGCCGTCACGCACGCCAAGGACGCCGAGACGGCACCGCTCACGCACCCGGAGTACTACCAGTACGACTTCGATCTGGCCGCGGTCACCGAGGTGTGGCGTCGCGGCAGTGTGGTGGCGAGTTGGCTGCTCGACCTCACCGCAGCAGCGTTCGCCGCCGACCCGAATCTCGACGGGTTCGCGGGTCGCGTGTCCGACAGCGGCGAGGGCCGCTGGACGGTGACCGCTGCGATCGACGAGGGTGTTCCCGTGCCCACCATTGCCTCAGCGTTGTTCGATCGCTTCTCGTCACGCGATCGTGGCGACGTCGCCCACCAGGTGCTGTCGGCCATGCGGTCGCAGTTCGGCGGACACCGAGAGGTGCACTGATGGCCACCGTCAACCAACCCGTCGCCGACGCACTCGTCCTCTTCGGCGCCACGGGTGACCTCGCCCGCAAGAAGCTCTTCCCGGCGCTCTACCACCTCGAGCAGCGCGGCATCCTCAACGTGCCGGTCATCGGTGTCGCGCGCAGTGACTGGACCGACGTCGCGTTCTGCCAGCACGCGCACGATTCGATCCTGCAATCGATCCCCGATGCCGCGGCCGGCGTGATCGAGCCGTTGATGTCGAGGCTCGACCTCATCCAGGGCGACTACGCCGACCCGGCGACGTGGAACGGTCTGCGCGATGCGCTCGACAAGCACCACAGCAAGAACGCCGTCTTCTACCTCGCGATCCCGCCGTCGATGTTCCCGACCGTGGCCGAGCAACTCGCCTCGGTGGGTCTCGAGCAGCGCGGTCGGATCGTGGTCGAGAAGCCGTTCGGCCGCGACGTCGAGTCGGCCCGCGAGCTCAACGAGACGTTGCACTCCGTCTTTCCCGAGGAGCGGATCTTCCGCATCGACCACTACCTCGGCAAGGAGAGCGTCGAGGATCTGCTGGTGTTCCGCTTCTCGAACACGTTGCTCGAGCCGGTGTGGAACCGCAACTACGTACGCAGCGTGCAGATCACGATGAGCGAGATCATCGGTGTGGAGGGTCGCGGCTCGTTCTACGACAGCGTCGGGGCGACGAGAGATGTGCTGCAGAACCATCTGCTGCAGGTGCTCGCGCTCGTGGCGATGGAACCACCGGTGGGCCCCGACTCGAGCTTCCTGCAGGACGAGAAGGCGAAGGTGTTCTCGGCGATGCAGCCGATCGATCCGCGCCAGTACGTGCGCGGTCAGTACGTCGGATATCGCGACGAAGCGGGGGTGGCGGCCGACTCGAGCACTGACACCTTCGTGGCGGCGCGACTCGAGATCGATTCGTGGCGCTGGGCGGGCGTGCCCTGGTACGTCCGCTGTGGGAAGGGTTTGGCGAAGTCGGCGACGGAAGTGGTGGTCGAGTTCCGCGAGCCGCCAGCGCTGCTGTTCGACGAGGCTGGCGGCTCGAGACCAAGCCGCAACCT
>JBMOFX010000326.1:0-2681 GCA_049318665.1 Ilumatobacteraceae bacterium
GCGATCCGATCCCACACACCCGCCTCGGACAGTCCGCCGACCTGATTCTGGTCGTCCCCGCGACGGCCCGTCTCCTCGGCGCCTACACCGTCGGGCTGTCGACCGACCTCCTCACCAACGTCCTCTTGGCCACCCGTGCACCGGTGATTGTGTGCCCGGCGATGCACACGGAGATGTGGGAGCACCCAGCGGTGCAACACAACCTCGGGGTGCTGCGCGACCGGGGGGTACACGTGGTCGAGCCCGACGAGGGTCGATTGGCCGGCGGTGACGTCGGCAAGGGTCGTCTCGCCAGTCCCGAGCGCATCATCGCGGAGGTCGAACGAGTGCTGGGGCCGGCGCCCACACGCGACCTCGATGGCCTTCACGTCGTCGTGAGCGCCGGTGGCACACGTGAGCCGATCGATGCCGTACGGGTCATCGCCAACCGAAGCAGCGGCAAGCAGGGATACGCCGTCGCGGCGGAGGCGATGTCGCGCGGTGCATGTGTCACCCTGGTGTCGACCGTCGACCTGCCGGTGCCTGATGGCGCCGCGGTCCGTTCGGTGGAAACGGCGGCTGAGATGCTCGCAGCGATGGACGACCTGGCCTCGCGAGCCGATGTCATCGTGATGGCCGCGGCGGTCGCAGATTTCCGCCCCGTATCGGCAGTCGATGGCAAGATCAAGAAACATGATGGCGTCCCGCAGATCGTGCTCGAGCCCACGCCCGACATCCTCGCCGCGCTCGGCGCGCGCAAGCCTGCGGGCCAGACGCTCGTCGGTTTTGCCGCCGAGACCAGCGATCTGCTGTCGAATGCCCAAGCGAAGCTGGTCCGCAAACACCTCGACCTGATCGTCGCCAACGACGTCAGCGCACCGGGCGTCGGCTTTCAACACGAGACCAACGCCGTCACCATCATCGGGGCCGACGGCCAGACCGTGGTGGTCGAGCTCTCCGGCAAACGCGCCATCGCCCGTGCGGTCTTGGATAGCGTGTGCCGAATTCGCGGCGGGCCGAGCAACTCGCTCTGACCGTCCGACGCACCAATCCACAGGAGAAGCACCGAGTGAATTCGTTCACCTTCACGTCCGAGAGCGTTACCGAGGGTCACCCCGACAAGATGGCCGACCAGGTCAGCGACGCTGTCCTCGATGCGATCCTTGCCGAAGATCCGAACGGGCGCGTCGCCTGTGAGACGTTGCTCACCACGGGTCTGTGTGTGGTGGCAGGCGAGATCACGACCACCGCGTACGTCGACATCCCGAAACTCGCACGCGAGACCATCAACGCGATTGGCTACGACAACGCGTTGTACGGCTTCGACGGGAACACCTGTGGTGTCATCGTGAGCATCGACGAGCAGAGCCCCGACATCGCGCAGGGCGTCGACGCGAGTGAAGAGTTGCGCGGCGGCAAGTCCGGCGAGGACTACCTCAACAGTCAAGGTGCTGGCGACCAGGGCATGATGTTCGGGTACGCCTGTAACGAGACCCCCGACTTGATGCCGGCGCCGATCTGGCTTGCCCATCGCCTCGCCGAGCGGCTCAGCGAGGTTCGCCGTGCTGGCGCGGTGCCCTACCTGCGTCCCGACGGCAAGACGCAGGTGACGTTCGAGTACGTCGACGGGAAGCCCGTGAAGCTCTCCCACGTGCTCATCAGCACGCAGCACGCCGACGGCATCGATCGCGACAGCGTCATTCGTCCCGACCTCATCGAGCAGGTCATCCGACCGGTCATCCCCGAGCAGTTCGCCGACGATGCGTACGACGTCTACGTGAACCCGACGGGCAAGTTCGTCATCGGCGGCCCACACGGCGACACCGGCCTCACCGGGCGCAAGATCATCGTCGACACCTACGGTGGCATGGGCCGTCACGGCGGTGGTGCGTTCAGCGGCAAGGATCCGAGCAAGGTCGACCGTTCTGCCGCGTACGCGGCGCGTTGGGTGGCCAAGCACGTCGTCGCCTCTGGCGCCGCCCAGCGTTGCGAAGTGCAGGTTGCATACGCGATCGGTATGGCGCACCCGGTCAGCATCCTCGTCGAGACCTTCGGCACGAACACCGTCGATCCGGCGAGGATCGTGCAAGGTGTGAAGGACGTGTTCGACCTCCGTCCTGCTGCCATCGTGCGCGACCTCGACCTGAAGCGTCCGATCTACAAGAAGACAGCTGCGTACGGGCACTTCGGACGCGCGCTCCCCGAGTTCACGTGGGAGACCCTCAGCCACCTCGACGCATACAAGAGCGCAGTCGGGGTCTGACCACCCCGCCGCCGCACTCGCGAGTCGGCGTGCTCATCGCGACGGTCGTCCCCGACGTCACCGGACTCGACAAGTCGTTCGACTACCTCGTCCCAGACGACCTGCACGGTGTCGTACGAGTCGGGTCGCAGGTTCGGGTGGTGCTCCATGGCCGGCGCGTCGGTGGATGGATCGTCCGGCTCGATGATCACTCCAGCGAAGTGACCGAGGATCGGCTGGCAACGATCTCGCAGTGGACGGGTCACGGCCCGTCCGTCGACGTGATCGAGCTCGCACCATGGGCGGCGCACCGTTGGGGCGTCGACCGGCTCCGCCCGTTCCTCGTCGCCGCGAGCCCCTCGAGGCGAGTGCGCTCGATCGGTGCAGCGGTCCGCCGCCGGCCGGGTCCGCTGCGCGGAGCGAGCCTGGGCGTCCGGGCCCTGCTGGCGGACGGCGGCGG
>JBMOFX010000327.1:0-2662 GCA_049318665.1 Ilumatobacteraceae bacterium
GCGTCCGACTCGGCGTACATCGTCTCGACGGCTTCCGTGGCGGACGAGAACGGCCGACCCTCGCCGTACGTGTGGCAGCGGTAGCCGCGCTCGACCATCGACCAGTCCGCACCGTACCGATCCATGGTGATGCTCATCCGCCCGCCACCTGAGCCGATCCGGAAGTCGGCGTGATGCGCCTCATTGATCTCCGCGAGCACCGCCTCGGTGCGTGCGATGTAGGTGAGCGCCGAGCGCGGCGGCACGTCGCGGCCGTCGAGCAGGATGTGGATGCGGGCTCGACGCACACCCTCGTCGGCGGCGTGGTGCAGCAATGCGTAGAGCTGGTCGAGGCTCGCGTGCACGTTGCCGTCGGAGTGCAGCCCGATGAAATGCATCGTGTGAGCACGACCGTGTTCAACGGCAGTGCGCCACACATCCGTGGTGAAGAGTTGTCCGCTCACGATGGCTTCGTTGACGAGCTTCGCTCCCTGCGCGATCACGCGTCCCGCGCCGAGTGCGTTGTGGCCGACCTCGCTGTTGCCCATGTCGTCGTCGGACGGCAAACCGACCGCAACGCCGTGCGCGCGGAGTGAGGTGGACAGCGGCGAGGCGAGCAGCGCGTCGAGTGTCGGCGTGTCGGCTTCGGTGACCGCGTTCGACGGTCCGGGAGGCGCGATGCCGACTCCATCGGCGATCACGAGCAGCAGCGGCCCCGGTCGTCCGGCGAAGGCAGGCAAGCGTGTGAGCGAGAGCGGTTCCGCAGACGGCATCGCTTCGGAGTCTAGGAGTGACCCCGCGAACGGGCCGTCGGCGCGGGGGTGGGTCCGATCGGCGTATAGTCCGCTCATGGCAGGCAAAAAGGCATACACCGAGCACCTTCGTACCGTGCTGCTGTTCTCCGGCTGTTCGCAGAAGGAGTTGGAGAAGATCGCGAAGGCGGGCGACGAGGTGTCAATGCCCGCCGGCTCGCTCATCGTCGACCAAGGCCAAACGGGTCGCGAAGCGTTCGTCATCCTCAGCGGCACGGTCACCGTGAAGCGCAACGGCAAGAAGATCAGCACGCTCGGTCCCGGCAACATCGTGGGTGAGTTGTCGCTCCTCGATCACGGCCCGCGCACCGCGACCGTCGTGTGCGAGACCGACGCCACGTTCCTGCTGATCGATCAGCGTCGCTTCCTCGGCGTCGTCGACGATGTGCCGGCGCTCGCGCACAAGCTGCTCAGCTCGCTCGCCAGCCGGATCCGCGACCTCGACCGCCAGTACTTCGGCTGACCCTCGCCTACACCTGCTGATCCGTCACACCGACGGACAAGGGGCGCCAGCGGTGTTGCAACTACAGTTTCCAACGTCATGAGCACACACGCGTCACCAGCAGCGACCGAGGCTCCGGCCCGCGGTCCGAAGCGGCTCAAGCCGCACCAGCTCGTTATCGGGATCGGCTGTGCGATGGGCGTGTTCACGCTCGTCTCCGGCATCATCCCGCAGTTCACCGGTTGGCACAGCGACTCTGAGATCACACGCGAGGTGTTCGAGGGCATCCCCGGACCGCTGGTGGCCGCCTTCTACACCGTCATCCCAGCACTGCTGGTGTGGGGTGCGTTCGTCTTCGCCGACCGGGTGAGGAACTGGGAGCGCGGTGCGCCCGACCGTCGCCGCACCACCCGCAAGAACGTGGGGCGCCGGCTGGCCGACTTCCGCGCAGGCGCGTACATGCGCACCCTCCTCCGAGACTCCGGCGCTGGCGCGATGCACTCGATGATCTACTTCGGCTTCCTCGGTCTGCTCGGCGTCACCACTGCGCTCGAGCTCGACCACCAGCTCCCCGAGGGCCTGAAGTTCCTCCACGGCCGCACCTACATGGCCTACTCGTTCATCGGCGATCTCTTCGGCACCATCTTCGTCATCGGCATCGTGTGGGCGATCGTCCGTCGCTACGTGCAGCGGCCCTACCGCATCCGCATCAAGTCGAAGCCCGAGCATGCGCTCATCCTCGGTGTGTTCTTGGTGCTCGGTGTCTCTGGCTTCGTCGCCGAGGGCTTCCGCATCGCGCAGTCGGGTATGCCGAGCTTCGAGAAGTGGAGCTTCATTGGCTACCCGCTCGCCACGCTCGTCGACGGTCTCGGTGCCACGACGCTCGAACGCTCCCACCAGATCTCGTGGATCGTGCACGTCCTCAGCTTCATCGTGTTCCTGCTGATCCTGCCGGTCACGATGCTCCGCCACATGTTCACCTCGCCGCTCAACATGTACCTCAAGGACCGTGAGCGTCCCAAGGGTGCGATGAAGGCGATGCCGAACCTCACGGAGACGTCGCTCGAGACCTTCGGTGCATCGGTGGTCGAAGACTTCACGTGGAAGCAGTTGCTCGACACCGACGCCTGCACCATGTGCGGCCGCTGCACGAGCGTGTGCCCGGCACACGCCACGGGCAAGCCGCTCGACCCGCGCGAGATCGTGCTGAAGACCGGTGAAGTGATGGCCGCGTCGGCGCCGCACGGCAACGTCAGCCCGCCGCTCGGTGTGGTCCAAGAGATCACGATCTCGTCGAACTCGCTGTTCGAGCGCATCTCCGCTGAAGAGATCTGGAGCTGCACGAGTTGCAAGGCGTGCGACGAGATCTGCCCGGTCAACATCGAGATCCTCGACAAGATCCTCGACATGCGCCGCTACCTGTCGCTGA
>JBMOFX010000328.1:0-2589 GCA_049318665.1 Ilumatobacteraceae bacterium
GCCACGAGTGACAGCACCATCCCGGCGATCACGCTCTGCACCGCGATGCGTCGGGCGCGACGCGCGATCAGGTGCGCTTCGCCGAGGCGATCGAGTCGATCAACGGTGAGCACGATGTCGGCCGTCTCCGACGACGCGGTCGAACCACGAGCGCCGATTGCGACGCCGACGTGCGCCGCGGCGAGCGCGGGTGCGTCGTTGATCCCATCGCCGACCATGATCGTCGAGCCGGTCGCGGACTCCCGCCGGACCACCTCCACCTTGTCGGCCGGTGTCTGCTCCGCCGCGATGTCGTCGACGCCGACGATCGCGCCAACCGAGGCGGCGACCTCGCGCCGGTCGCCGGTCACCATCACCACGCGACGGATGCCGCTGCGGCGCAGGTGGCGGATGGTCCGGGCGGCATCGGTCCGGATGGGGTCGGCGAGGATCAACGCACCGGCGGCAGCACCGTCGACGCCGACGAACACGCACAGGGCACCCTCGAACTCCGACATCGAGCGGCTGCGCACCGCCCACGGCTCGTCGCCGACCACGCCGGCCCACGGACCGTTGCCGACCGCCACCAGGCGGCCACCGACTCGGCCGCGCACGCCGGAGCCGGCAACCTCGGTGGTCTCGGTCGGCAGCTCAAGGGCGAGACCGCGCTGCTGTGCCGAGCGGACGATCGCCGACGCCAGCACGTGCGGTGACACTTGATCGAGCGAGGCCGCGAGCCGGAGCACCTCCTCCGAGGTGAAGCCATCCGCCGGAAGAATCTCGATGATCGTCGGGCGACCGGAGGTGAGCGTGCCCGTCTTGTCGAACAGCAGCACGTCGGCGCTCGCCAGCGCCTCGAGCGCACCGCCGCCCTTCACCACCACGCCGCGTCGCGCGCAGCGCGACAGGCCGGCAACGATCGCCACTGGCGCAGCGAGAATCATCGGACATGGGGTCGCGACGACGAGGACCGCAACGGCGCGGACGGCGTCACCCGATGCGAGCCACGCCAAGCCGGCCACGCCGAACGACACGGCGAGAAACAGCAGGGCGAAGCGATCGGCGAGACGCACGAAGGGCGATGTCGAGGCCGATGCCTGCTCGACGAGGCGGACGATGCCCGAGAAGGTCGAGTCGGCCGACGTCGTCGTGGCTACGAGGTCGAACGGACTGCCAGCGTTCACCGCACCGCTGCGGACCATCTCGCCCGAGTCGCGCCGCACGGGCATCGATTCCCCGGTGAGCGCGCTCTCGTCGATGACCGCGGCACTGGTGACCGTGCCGTCGACCGGCACCACCTCACCGGGCTGGATCAACAGCACGTCCCCGACCACCACCGCGTCGAGCGCGCAGTCATGCAACGCGTCGCCCACGTGTCGATGGGCCACCTTCGGGCTGTGCTCGAGCAGCAGGCGGAGTTCGCGTTCGGCGCGTCCGGCGGCCCAGCCCTCCAGCGCGCGCCCGGTGGTGAGCATCACTGCGATGACCGCGCCAGCGAAACACTCG
This sequence comes from Ilumatobacteraceae bacterium, assembly GCA_049318665.1. Lineage (GTDB taxonomy): Bacteria > Actinomycetota > Acidimicrobiia > Acidimicrobiales > Ilumatobacteraceae > VFMC01. The sequence goes on from JBMOFX010000328.1 coordinate 1,486, forward strand.
CCGACCAGCAAGGTGCCGATCAGCGCCGCGAGCGCGATGAGGTCGACCCCGAGGCGGCGGTGTGCCAACGCCTGACCAACCCACGTCGCGGCGAGGACCACACCCAGGCTGGCGGTGATGATCCACAGCGCGTCGGCTGCGCTGTCGAACCCGGCGAGGGATGCCACTACCCCGCCGACCAGGCCGACGACGGTGGCTCCCAGCGAGGCCACACGAGCCGCCGACGAGGCAGCCCGCGATGTCATCCGATGACCGGGTCGGCGACCACTTCATCGCAGGCGAGCAGCACCGAACACTCCACTGCGTGTGCGATCACACCTGCGGTCGAGCCGACTCGCAGTCGGTGGATGCCGGTCAGGCCGCGGGTGCCGAGCACGACGAGATCGGGCTGCTCGTCTTCGAGGAGCGCCAGCAGTTCGTGGGTCGGTTCGCCCCGGGGGTCGCGACGGCTGACACGTGCACCGGTGGCCGCCACCAGATCTGCGACGGCCGCCACGGCATGTCCGACGTCAACCCGGCCGTCGTCGACGCTGGCGATCGTGACGGCGACCTCGCTGATCCATGGGAGGCCGCACAGCGCAGTCGCTGCGGCCAGGGCGTGCGGCGATCCGTCGGCGCAGAGCACCGCGGTGTGTGTCTGGCGACCGTGGCGGGCGATGAGCATTGGCGCAGGCGGATGGGCCATCAGCCACTCGGCGGTGCTGCCGAGGTGCATCCGCTTGGCGAGGCCGGGGCCGCGCCGCCCGACCACCAACAGATCCGTCGGGCGTGACAGCGCCAGCCGCGGATCCATCTCGCACGTCAGATCAACGACCTCGGCGAGTTGCGACTCGGTGAAGCGACGTCGCGGGTGGGGCGGTGTCCAAGGACGGAGCTCATCTGCGTCGGAATCGACGCGGTGATCGGTGGTGGCGTCCGCGGTGACGAGCTCCAGTCGCCAGCCCGGCCACTCGTGGCAGTTGATCCACAACCAGGCCAGGTCTGCGGCGATCGAAGCGTCATCGCCGAGGACCAGTGTCTTCATGGGCAGCGCGGTCATGGATCCAGCCTGCTGTCACATCGCCCCAGTTGCAAGAGCCGGTGGTCCCGATCGCGGCGGGTGAA
>JBMOFX010000329.1:0-2578 GCA_049318665.1 Ilumatobacteraceae bacterium
GCGTGCACCAACCATCCGTGGCGCGTCGAACTGCTCAACGGCTGGGCCACCACCGCTGCCGAGCAGGGCATGGGCGCAGCAACCCGCGAGGCGGCCCGTTGGGTGATCGGCCCACGTTCGTTCCGACGTCTGCTGCCCGCGTTCGGTTGGCTCGGACCGCTCGCGCTCGGCCGTCCGTCGCATGCGTTCATCGCGCAGGTGCGTGCGATCCTCGCCACCGATGCCACGTTGGCCGATCAGCTCTCAACCATCACGGTGCCCACGCTCGTGATGGTCGGCAACCAAGACGTCCTCACGCCTCGAGGCGACAGCGAAGAGCTCGCCGAGCGCATCCCCAACGCCGAGCTCGTCGTCATCTCCGGTGCTGCCCACGGGTTCATGGTCGAGCACGCCACCACCTTCAATCGGGTGCTGTTCGAGTTCCTCGGGCGAGTCACGGCCGCATCGTCGGCCGCCGCGGCCACACCGCTCGCGCCCACCGCATGAGGGTCGGCATCGTCGGCGCCGGACTGTCCGGGCTCATCGCTGGCCGACGCCTGCACGACGCCGGGCACGACGTGATCCTGTGGGACAAGGGTCGCTCCCCCGGTGGTCGACTCGCGACGCGCCGCATCGGCGACGCCCAACTCGATCACGGCGCCCAGTTCTTCACGGTCCGCGATGACGCGTTCGGGGAGCAGGTCGCGGCGTGGCAGCGCGACGGCGTGGTGTTCGAATGGTGCCGCGGCTTCGCCTCGCCCGATGGCCATACGCCACCTGACGGATACCCGAGGTACGCGGCGCACGGCGGGATGAACGCGATCGCCAAGCACCTCGCGCAGGGTCTCGACGTCCGAACCTCGTCACTCGTGTTCTCGATCCATCGCGGCGCGGGTGCGCACCCGTGGGAGGTTCGCCTCGACGACGCCACGATCACCGGTCTCGACGCGCTGATCGTCACCTGCCCGGTGCCTCAGACCTACTCGCTGCTCGTGTCGGCCGACATCGACCTTCCGCAGCCGCTGCTGCGGGGTGGCTACGACATGACGCTGTGCCTGCTGGCCACGCTCGACAGTGACAGCGCGGTGCCCGAGCCCGGCGGCGTGCAGCACGACCCGAACTTCACCTTCGTCGCCGATAACCGTCGGAAGGGGATCAGCGCCGTGAGCGCGATCACCGCGCACGCGTCGCCGGCGTGGAGCGAGGCGCACTGGGACGACGACCCCGACGTCGCACTCGCCGCATTGGTCGAGCTCGCAGCTCCTTACATCGGCGATGCGACGATCGTCGAGCAACAGCTCAAGCGGTGGCGATTCGCAACGCCGCGCACCATCTGGCCGGACCGGTGCTGGAGCCCCGACGAGCTGCCGACCGTCATCGCGGCTGGCGACGCGTTCGCCGGGCCGCGCATGGAGGGTGCAGCGTTGAGTGGGCTCGCCGCAGCAGCGCAGCTCTTGGATCTGCCGTGATCGAGCTGACCGACGAGTTACGTGCGTCGATGCTTCACCACCTCACGCGGCATCAAGTCCGCTCGGTCGAGCTCGACGATCGCCGACGCGCCGCGGTCGCGATCGTCGTCGTCGACAGCACGTCGGGCACCGACGATCTCGACCCGGTGCAGGTGACCGACGACGACATGAGCGTTGTCCCCGGCGACATCGACGGCTTCGACGGACGGATGCAAGGAGTCGCCGGTGGTGCCGCGTTCCTGCTCGCCCGTCGTGCGGCGCGGATGAACGCGCACGCCGGTCAGTGGGCGCTGCCAGGCGGACGCATCGACCCCGGCGAGACCCCGGAGCAGACCGCCCTGCGCGAACTCGACGAGGAACTCGGCGTGTCGCTCGACGAGTCGAGCGTGCTCGGCCGACTCGACGACTACCCGACCCGCTCGGGCTACGTGATCACCCCGGTGGTCGTGTGGGGCGGTGCGCACGTCGAGCTCCGGCCGAACCCCGCCGAAGTGGCGCACGCCTACCGGATTGGGCTGCACCACCTCGTGCGCGCCGACTCGCCTCGCTTCGTCACCATCCCCGAGAGCGACCGCCCGGTGGTGCAGGTGCCGCTCGGCAGCGACCTCATCCACGCGCCCACGGGCGCCGTGCTCGTCCAGTTCCGCTGGGTGGCGATCGAAGGTCGGATCGACGAACGCGTTGACCACTTCGAACAGCCGGTGTTCGCCTGGAGGTAGACGTCGAGGCGGTCGTGCTCAGTCGCGACCCGAATGGCCGAAGCCGCCGCCGCGATCGTCGCCGTCGAGATCGGTCACGACACTCCACGCGACTTCCTCGACTCGCTGCACCACCAGCTGTGCGATGCGGTCGCCACGGAACACCTCGAACGACTCGACGGGATCGGTATTGAGCAGGATCACCTTGATCTCACCGCGGTACGCGGCATCGATGAGGCCGGGGGCATTCACGACGGTGAGGCCGTGTTCGAGGGCCAGCCCGCTACGCGGGAGCACGAACCCCGCGTACCCCGGCGGGATCGCAACGGCGATGCCGGTCGGCACCAGCGCGCGCCCGCCGCCTGCGGGGATGACCACACCGTCGCGCGCACGCAGATCGAGCCCCGCATCGCCCGCGTGGGCGTACGCCGG
>JBMOFX010000330.1:0-2577 GCA_049318665.1 Ilumatobacteraceae bacterium
GGGGCCGAGGTCGTGGTGGAGTGCGAGCGCCTTGAGGTGTTCGAGCGTGATGCCGCCATGACCGTGGACGATCGGCTTCGGCAGACCCGTCGTGCCGGAGGAGAACAGCACGTAGAGCGGATGATCGAACGGCACCGGCACGTGCTCGAGGGCAGCGCCAGGGGAGCGGGCGAGCAGCTCGTCCCACGTGAGGGTGTCGACGCCGAGGGTCGGCAGACGGGCAGCGTCGAGGTAGGGCAGCTCGACGACCGAGCCGATGGACGGGAGCGCCGCCACGATGGCAGCCACCTCGCCTCGACGGTCGATCGCCCGACTGCCGTAGCGGTAGCCGTCGACGGTGAACAGCACCGACGGTTCGAGCTGCGACCACCGATCGACCACGGCGCGCACACCGAACTCGGGGGCGCACGACGACCAGATCGCACCGAGGCTCGCCGTGGCGAGGAAGGCAATGGTGGTCTCGGCAACGTTCGGCAGGAACGCCGCCACGCGATCACCGCGACCGACACCGAGCGACACGAGGCCGGCGCGGCAACGGGCCACGGCGTCGGCCAGTTCGAACCACGTGAGCTCGACACGATCACGCGACTGCGACAGCGACACGATCGCCACGTCGTCACTGCGCACCGCCGCGTGTGAGAGCGCGTGCTCGGCGTAGTTCAACGTGGCGCCCGGGAACCACTTGACGCCAGGCATGCCGGCGAACGATGTGGGCGAGTGAGGCGTGTCGTGCCAGCGAACCCCAGCCCACGTGGCGAACGCCGACCAGAAGTCACCCGGCTCGCGAATCGACCACTCGAGCAGCGACGGGTAGTCGGCGAATCCGACCGATGCAGCAAACCGTCCGAGTTGCGTCGTGCCGAACGCATCGACGGCCGGTGACCAGACGATTTCGCCGCGCACGCTCACAGCAGCCGGTCGGTTCCCTTGTTCTGACGACCGAGCGCGCGCTGCATCTCGCGCTGCACGTCGCGCTCGGCGAGCGCGTTGCGCTTGTCGGACTTCTTGCGGCCCTTGCCGATGCCGATCTCCACCTTCACCCGGCCGTCTTTGAAGTAGAACGCCAGCGGCACGAGCGACACGCGCTCCTGGTTGATCCGGGCATCGAGCTTGTCGATCTGCGATCGATGCATCAGCAACTTGCGGGCGCGGTCGGGATCGTGCGCGCCGATGCCGTGCGCGAACTGGTACTGCGGGATGTGCACGCCGTCGAGCCACACCTGGCCACGGATCACGCGGGCGAACGCATCGGCCAAGCGCACCTGCCCCTCGCGAAGCGCCTTCACCTCGCTGCCGGACAGCACGATGCCGCACTCGATCGTGTCTTCGATCGAGTAGTCGTGTCGTGCCTTCTTGTTGGAGGCGATCAGTTTCGTGGCGGAGGCGCCGGCGTCACCCGTGCGACCCCCGGTGCGGGGCGGTGCCATGAGACGACCGAGGCTACGCCGCGGTGGGCGTCGGACCGCTCCGGTAGGTTCGTGACGGTGAGCAGGCAACCACTCGTGTTCCCCCAGCGTGCGTACGCGGAGATGCTCGGGCATCTCTACGACGGCTACCCGCTCGAAGCGTGTGGGTTGCTCGTCGGCACGACCAACCGCATCACGCGGTTCGTGCCGTGCGCGAACGTTGCCGCGTCCGCCCGGGTGTACTCGATCGATCCGCTCGAGCATCTGCGCGCCGAACGGGCCGCCGAGGACGAGGGGCTCGAGATCATCGGTGTGGTGCACAGCCACACCCACAGTGAGCCCTACCCGAGTCCCACCGATGTCGCCCAGGCCCCCGACCCCGGCTGGCACTACGTGATCGTCAGCTTCAAGCGCGAGGCCCCCGAAGTGCGCAGCTACCGGATCGTCGACGGCGGAATCAGCGAAGAACCCGTCGCCGTGGCTTGATGCCGAAGCATCGGGTTACAATGCTGATCGGTTAGATCGGGTTTCCGCCCCCACGGGACTCGATCACACGATCCGGCGACGAGGAGGCCTGCGTGATTCCAGCAAACAACGTGCTCGATCTCATCGGCAACACCCCGATGGTCGACGTGAGCAACCTCTCCCCGAACCCCAGCGTGCGGCTGATCGCCAAGCTGGAGAACCAGAACCCGTTCGGCTCGGTGAAGGACCGGATCGCGAAGAGCATGATCGAGCAGGCGGAGAAGGATGGTCGTCTCAGCCCCGGCCAGACGATCATCGAACCGTCGTCGGGCAACACCGGCATTGCGCTGGCCGCGATCGCCCAGCTCAAGGGATATCCGATCAAGATCGTGATGCCGTCGAGCGTGTCGATCGAGCGCCGCCAGATGCTCGAGGTGTTCGGCGCCGAGATCATCCTCACCGCCGGCGAGGAAGGCAGCAACGGCGCGGTCCGGATCGCGCAGCAGATGGCTGCCGAGCATCCGGAGTGGTGCTTCCTCTACCAGTACGGCAACGACGCCAACCCACGCGCGCACTACGAAGGCACCGGACCCGAGGTCCTGCGCGACTGCCCCGAGATCACCCACTTCGTCGCCGGCCTCGGCACGAGCGGCACCCTCATGGGCACCGGCACCTATCTCAAGCAGCACAAGCCCGAGGTGAAGGT
>JBMOFX010000331.1:0-2561 GCA_049318665.1 Ilumatobacteraceae bacterium
CTCGTTCTCCGCGAGGCCGCGCCGCGCACCATCGGGTCCGTGCCGATTGGTGACGCCGTACGCGGCGCTCACCCGCACGCCCACCTCGGCGCACGCGTGCGCGATCACGTCGAGACTGCCTTCGATCGCATTCGGGCTCTCGTGGTGGTCGATGATCGCCGTGGTGCCGCACTGCAGCGCCTCCAGCGCGCCGAGCATCGCACTCCAGCGCAGCATCTCCAGGTCGAGCGCCGTGTCGAGCCGCCACCAGACCTGCTCGAGGATCGATCGGAAGTCGGTGGGTTGCTGCGGTGGCGCCGGCATGCCACGCGCGAGCGCCGAATAGAGGTGGTGGTGCCCGCAGACAAGCCCCGGCGTCGTGTCACTCATCGGCCCCATCTTGCCCGCCCCCACGAACTCTGGTTGCAGAAACGAACGTAGAACCGACGTATTCGCAACCAGAGTGCGCGCGGTGTCCGGTTGGCTCACGGTGGTGCCTGTCGTCGGGGCATGAGACTCGCCGTTTTCGACCGGTTCGCCAGCTCACACCACGGGGTGGTGACCGCGGACGTGGCGGCGGAGGTCGGAATCGACGCGCCCACGTGGCGACGGGCGATCGAGACGGGCGAGCTCGAGCGACTGCACGCAGGTGTCGCGCGCGTCGCCGGGAGCCCTCGAACGAGGGAGCAGCGGATCATGGCCGGTGTCGCCGGCGCAGGCACCCTCGCCATGGCATCACACCGCTCGAGCGCCCACCTGTGGGGCATCAGGCGGCCAGAGGGCGATCCGGTCGACGTGATGCTTCCCCGCCGAACGGTGCAGACCCGTCTCGACGGTGTCGAACTCCACCACCCCCGTGACCTCGCCGACCTTCGACCCATCATCCGCAACGGCATCCCGACGACCGATCCACTGCGGATGCTGCTCGACCTCGGCGCTGTCGATCCGTACGGCGTGCCGGCGGCCGTTGATCGCGTCGTCCGCTCACGGCTCGCGTCGCCCACCACGATCTGGCGTTACCTCGAACGGCACCGCAAGCCGGGCCGATCGGGGGTGCGGGCGCTCCGGGCGGCACTCGAGCCGTGGCACATCGACGGGCACGATGCCGACAGCGTTCTCGAGTCGCTCATGGCGGCGACGGTGACGCGTTTCCGGTTGCCGCCGATGGAGTTCCACGCAATCGTCGAAGGCTTCGAGGTCGACTTCCTCGTTGTCGGTACGTCGATCGTGATCGAGTGCGACGGGCACGAGAGCCACGGGCTCGACCGCGACCAGTTCGAGTTCGACCGCATCCGAGATGCTGTGCTGTCGGCAGCCGGCTACGTCGTCGTGCACGTCACCTGGCGACAACTCGAGCGTCAGCCCAGCGCGGCCGCCCGACGAATCGCCGACGTCATCCGCCGCTGGGCACCCCATCTCCCCGCCGCGTGAGCAGTCTGGTTGCAGAAACGAACGAAAAAGCGCGCTTTTCGCAACCAGAGTTAGTCGACGTCGGAGGTGGACGTGCGGCGCATGGGGAGGACGGTCCGCCATTCGCCGTCGAGGTCGCGCAGGGCGGCGGCGACGGCGGGGGCCGTGGGGACGAGGCCGATCTCGCCGACGCCCTTGATGCCGTAGGGCGAGCGAGGCTGGGGGACTTCGATCAGCTCGACGTCGATCTGCGGCACGTCCTTCGGGCGGATGATGCCGAGCGAACGGAGCGTCATGTTGGTGGGGAAGCCCGTGTCGGGGTCGTGCGGGAACTCTTCGGTGAGCGCGTAGCCGAGCCCCATGTGGACGCTGCCCTCGATCTGGCCGACGCAGAGCAGCGGATTGACCGCCTTGCCGACGTCGTGGATGGCGAGCACCCGCTCGATCGCACCCGACGCACGATCGATCTCCACCATCTGCGCGGCGTAGCCGAACGCCGCGTGGATCGTGGGGTTCGGATGGTCGGGGTCGCCGAGGTGCTGCGTCCAGTCGACGAGGTGCTCGCCTTCGTAGTCGGTGTCGGGCTGGCAACCGCCGGCCAGCGCTGCCGCACACGCCTGCTGCACCGAGCCAGCCGCCATGAGCGTGCCGCGTGAGCCGGTGGTCTGGCCGAAGCCGAGCTCGCGGGTCGTGTCGACGATCACTTCGATGCGGTCGGGGTCGATCCCCAACTCCTGCGCAGCCACCTGCAGCGCGACGGTGTGCACGCCCTGACCCATCTCGGTCCAGCCGTGGCGGACCTCCACGACGCCCGCCTCGCCGCCGACCGGGGAGCGGAACCGCACGACGGCGCGAGAGATCTCGCGGAAGCCGTTGCCGAGGCCGCTGTTTTTCAACCCGAGTCCGAGACCGACGGCGCGGCCCGCTGCGCGAGCGGCGTCGTAGTGCGGCTTGATCGCGTCGAGGCAGGCCTCGGCGCCCCCACAACCGTCGTCCATGATCTGGCCGGGGCCCCACACCTCACCGGGATGGATGACGTTCCGCTTGCGGATCTCCCACCCGCTGATGCCCACCTGCTCGGCGAGTCGGTCGAGGACGCCCTCCATCGCGAACTGCGCCTGGTTCGCGCCGAAGCCGCGGAACGCCCCGCACACCGGGTTGTTGGTGCGCAC
>JBMOFX010000332.1:0-2544 GCA_049318665.1 Ilumatobacteraceae bacterium
AAAGATCGCGACATAGGTGGTGGCGGAGGTCGCCACCGTGCCGTTGTTGGTGAGCGCGACCGTGGCCGCGAAGGAGACGCCTGCGCCGACCTCTGCCGGGACCCCTGTCACGGCGGCCGCGAGGTTCGCAAGCGGCGGCCGCGACACGAGCACGGGCCCGAGCACGGTCGCGTTGTTGTTCTCGCGCTGCTCGGTCACGGACGCGTTCACATCGCTCTGCACGATGAACCAATACTGGCCCTCGGGCAGCGCGTTCGACAGCGGAATCGTCCCCGTCACGGTGCGGGTGACCGATCCGCCGGCTGCGATCGGCGAGCCGCCCGTTCCGCCGAGCGCGACGGGTTGGTCGTTCGCGGATGGCGTGGCGTCTGTCGAGATCGTGACGAGGTTCGTCCACACGGTCGAGGCCGCGACGCTGCCCGTGTTCGACTCGGTGAAGGTGAATGTCGCCTGCGAGCCGAAGGTGAGCGGGCTCGTGGCGGTCGCGAGCGCTGAGGGCACGAGATCGGGCGCCGGAGTCGGGAGCAGTTCGAACGGAGCGCTGACCACGATGTTGTCGGTCTCGTTCGTCTCGGAGATCTGCGAGTTGATGTCGGAGCGCACGAGGAGGAATCGCGTTCCGCCCTCGTACGCGGTCGGCAGGGTGACGGCGGCGCTACGGTCGTACGCCGCGCCGGTGGCGACGCTTCCAGAGAACTGCTGGAGGCGGAGCGGCAGGTCGTCTGCCGAAAGGACCGCGTCGGTCGAGAGGTAGAGTCCATCGGTCCACGGACCGGTGGCGGTGGCGTTGCCGCTGTTCGCAACGCGCCAGCCGATCTGGACGCTCGCGCCCGACTGCCAGGTGGACGGCATGGCGGTGATGACCGGCGCGAGGTTCGCACGCGGCGCGGGCGCGATGGAGATCTGCCCGCCGCTTGCGCCTGAGTTGTTGCCCTCTGCCGAGCCTTCCTCGACGAGGTCCGTGGCATCGGCCACGACGATCGCGAAGCGCGGCGTGGCGAGTTCGGGAAGCTGGATCGTGAGCGAGTCGCCCCACGAGGCCTTCGAGGCCACGATGCCGCCGTGGAGGCGGGTGCCGACGAGCGCGTCGTCCGCGCTGAGGATCGTGTCGGTCGACAGATAGACGCGGTCGATCCACGATGTGGGCGAGTTCAGTTCGCCGGTGTTGCGTCCGACCCACGAGACGAGCACCGTCTGCGTGGCGGTGCCGCTCGCGGGAATCGACACGGACTCGATCACGAGGTCGACGAGCGGAGGCTCGCCGACTGCGATCGTGGCGTCGTCGATCAGCGAGTTGTTCGCCTCGCGGGCGGGCGCGCCCTCCGAGAGCTGGGCGTCGCTGTCGGTCGTGACCTCGAGCCGCACGACGCCGCTGAGCGCGAGAGGCAGGAGCACGGATTCGCTGTAGGTCGCGGATGAGCCACTGGCGATGGCGTTCGTGCGGTAGAACTGCCCGAGCGTGACGGGCGGCGTGCCCGACCCGACAAGGGTCGCCCTGACGGTGTCGCGCCACAGCCCGCTTGCGGGAATCTCGCCGTTGTTCGCGACGGTGTAGGAGAGCGAGATCGGCTGCGACGCCGTGCCCGTCGCGGGGGCGCCGATCGCGGTCACGACGAGATCGGGGCGCGGCGGATAGTTCGCGGTGGACGCTGCCGGCTGGCTGACATTGTCCGATTCGCCATCGAACTCGAACACCTGGTTCGAGTCGTCGGTGCGGACGAACACATGGAACGGCCCATCCGGTGACGGGACGGGGAACGAACGGGTGATGGTGCGGGTGGAGTTGGCGTCGAAGGGGCCGTTCGCGGTGATGAGGCCGACGGTGCTGTCGTCGGCATCGCCAAACACCGCGTTGCGCGAGAAGACGACGCGGTCTGTCCAGGTCACGGCGGCCGCGATCGCGGTGGGACGCGCGTTCGAGAGCGTCCAGGTCACATCGACCGACGCGCCGATCGTGGCGATGGACGGCACGGAGACGAGCGTCACGGCGAGGTTCGGCGTCGGGGGCGCTGTCACGACGACGGTGCCGACCGGGAGGACATTGTTCGTCTCGTTCGACTCGAACCGCGCGCCCAGCGCGTCGACCCGCACGAAGAGGTGGTAGACGCCGTCCGCGAGCGATGGCGACAGCGTGAAGTTCGCCGTGCGGTTGAGCGTGGCGTTCGAAGCGAACGGCGAGACGCAGTCCTGCTGGCTCGACAGGGCGGTGTCCTCTGCCGACAGGACCTCGTCGGTCGAGATCACGAGGTCTTCGCGCCAGCATCCGCCGAACGAGGCGCCGGTGCCGATGTTGCGCGTCTTCCAGGTGACGGTCACGGGCACGAGCTTCTGGATGAAGGATGGCGCGACCGCGTCGACGGCGACGAGGTCCGCGGCCACGATCACGACGGCGCCGCTGGCGGCCGTGTTGTTCGACTCGCCCGAGGCTTCCGCCACGGCGTTCGCGGAATCGGCCACGACCTCGACGAAGTAGACGCCCGTGATGTTCGGGAGATTCGCCGTCACGCCGCGCGCGAGGCTGGCGCCGGCCGCAAGCGTGCCGCC
>JBMOFX010000333.1:0-2540 GCA_049318665.1 Ilumatobacteraceae bacterium
GGCCCGGGGCACGTACTCGATGGTCTCGGGTGACGTGACGGGTTGGTAGATGTCGATCTTGCGGAGCGGCTTCGGGATGAGCGTGAGGTCGTTGACGGTGCTGCCCCGATCGGGCACGTCGTCAGGCGGGAAGACGAACTGCTTGCCGCGGTAGCTGAACCGCTCCTGGTACCACGCAAGCTTGATCACCTCGAGTGCCTCTTCGAAGATCTCGCGGTTGATGCGATCGTGCTCGGCCGACATCGCGTTGTCGCCGCTGGCGACGACCGTGCCGAGCGCCCACGCCTCACGGGGAACGGTGCCGCGGCCGACGCCGAACTCCATCCGTCCGCCGGTGACGATGTCGGCGAGGGCGAAGTCTTCGGCGAGTCGAAGCGGGTGCCACTGCGGCACCACGTTGAACATCTGGCCGAGCCGCAGATCCTTCGTGAGGTGGGCGAGGTGGAGGCCGAACATGATCAGGTTCGGCAGGACCTCGTACCCCTCGTACTGGAAGTGATGCTCGGTGAGCCACATCGTGTCGAAGCCGAGTTGGTCGGCGGTGCGCGACCAGTCGACGAGGTTCTCGTAGCAGGCCACCACATCGTCGTTGCCGTAGCGGCGGGCGGTGGGGGGCACGTTCGGATCGCCCGCATCCGGCATCGGGACGGTGCAGAAGAAGTTCGTGTCGACGCGCATGGATGGACCTTAGCGATGGGGGTCGTGATGCTCGGCCCCGCAGTGTTTCGGGAGGATGAAGCCTGGCCGGGCGCTACAGACCGGCGACCGAACCCACGGCTGCGCGCGGGTCGGCGGCGCCTGCGAGCACGCCGTCGTCGCCCACGGCGATCGCATGCGCATGACCGAATCCGCTGTCGAGCGAGGGGCCGATGCGAACGTCGTGGCCGCGTCGGGTGAGGTCGTCACGCCATGTGTCCGGTGCGCTGGCCTCGACCACGACGTGCGGGTCGGTGCCTCCCGTCCAGGTGTCGAATCCGGTGGTCGGACCGTGGAGCACCCAACGCGGCGCGGTGATCGCGTCCGCCACGCTGGTGCCGTGGTGGAACAGCCGAGTGGCGACCTGCAGCAGGATCTGCGGCTGCGCGTCACCGCCCATCGTGCCGAACACGGCCCGCAGCGATCCATCCCGATCGGTCGCGAGCGCGGGCGACAGGGTGTGGGGCGGGCGGTGGCCCGGCGCGAGTTCTGCAGGGTGGCCCTCCTCGAGCGAGAACCCGAGGCCTCGGTTGTGGAGGTTGATAGCGGTCGAGGGTTCGACGATCCAGGATCCGAAGCCCGACGCGTTGGATTGGATCAGTGACACCCCCATGCGGTCGTCGTCGACGGTGCACAGGTAGGTGGTGTCGCCCTCTCCGCCGAACTGCGGCAGATGCGACGCATGCTCGCGTTGCACCGACCCGGCACGGGCAGCGATGGCCGCCAGCAGCGCGGCACCGTCGGCGCGGTCGTGGAGCACCGCCGGGCGGTCGAAGCCGGCGACCTTCGCTGCTTCGATGAGCAGGTGCGCCCACTGCGGGTCGTCCATGTCGGCGGGGAGGTCGAGTTGCTCGGCGATCGCTGCCGCGCCGAGCAGCAGGTATCCCTGCGATGACGGCGGGATCGTGTGCAGTACCTGTCCGTACGCGACGGTCGACAGCGGGGTGACCCACCGGGCACCGGCGAGTGCGAGGTCGGCGTGGTCGTAGAGACCGTTGCCGAGCATGCGGAGACCGTTGCCGAACTCGCCGAGATAGAACCCGTCGCGACCCTGCTCAGCGATGGCCCGCAGGGCGCGTGCGACACCCGGTCGCTTCACGAGGTCGCCGGGGCGGCGAATCTGCGACACGAGCTCGGCGAGTGCGTCGCGGGCGCGGACGTCGGCGAGCGCGAGTGATCCGATGAGGAGCGGTGAGGCAGGGAAGCCGTGCTCGGCGAGCCGGATGGCTGGCTCGAGGACGGCGTGCATGGGGAGGCGCCCGAAACGCTCGTGCAGCGCGCTCCACCCGTCGACGCAGCCGGGCACGGTCACCGTGCGGATGTCGTGCCGGAACGGCATCGTCGCGAACCCCTCGGCTCGGAGCTGCGCTGCGTTGGAACCACTCCCGGCGCGCCCGCTCGCGTCGAGTGCGTGAACGGTCGTGCCATCGTGGACGAGCGCGAACAGGTCACCGCCCATCCCGCACAGGTGCGGTCCGGTCACCGCGATGGCTGCGTTGGTGGCGATTGCCGCGTCGACGGCGTTGCCGCCGCGCGCGAGCGCCCACATGCCCGCCTGTGTGGCCAACTGGTCGGCCGAGGCGACCATCGCGCCGCGGGCTCGCACCGACCGGATGGGACGCGTCGTCGACATCGCGCCAACCTACGCTGCCCCGATGGCCCGTCCGTCGCTCCAGCATCCGCTTGTCGGACGTTCGGCGGTGACCGTTCTCGGTGTGCTGGTGCTCGTCGGCACGTTCCTGCCGTGGCTCGGCGAGGGCAGCGGTCAGCGGAGCAGCTACGAACTGTTCGGCGTACTCGGCCGGCTCGACATCGCGCCAAACGGACTCGTCAGCGTCTTGGTG
>JBMOFX010000334.1:0-2538 GCA_049318665.1 Ilumatobacteraceae bacterium
GGATCGCGATGATGTCCTGCAGTTCCTTGTAGCGCTGCAGGTTCTCCTGCACGCCACGGGCCACGTCGTAGTGACGCTGACCGACGATCTCGGGGGCGAGGATCGTGGAGGTCGAGGCGAGCGGGTCCACAGCGGGGTAGATGCCGAGGGCCGCGACCTGACGGCTGAGTTCCGTCGTGGCGTCGAGGTGGGTGAACGTGGTGAACGGCGCCGGGTCGGTGTAGTCGTCGGCGGGCACGTACACGGCCTGCAGCGACGTGATGGAGCGGCCGCGGGTGGAGGTGATCCGCTCCTGCAGCTGACCCATCTCGTCGGCGAGGGTCGGCTGGTAGCCCACGGCGGACGGCATGCGGCCGAGCAGCGTCGACACTTCCGAACCTGCCTGCACGAAGCGGAAGATGTTGTCGACGAACAGCAGCACGTCCTGGTTCTGCACGTCGCGGAAGTACTCGGCCATCGTGAGGGCCGACAGCGCCACGCGCAGGCGCACGCCCGGCGGCTCGTCCATCTGGCCGAAGACGAGCGCAGCCTTTTCGAACACGCCCGACTCGGTCATCTCGAGCATGAGGTCGGTTCCCTCACGAGTGCGCTCGCCGACACCGGCGAACACCGACACACCACCGTGGTTCTGGGCCACGCGACGGATCATCTCGGTGATGAGCACGGTCTTGCCGACGCCCGCACCACCGAACAGACCGATCTTGCCGCCGGCCACGTACGGGGTGAGGAGGTCGATGACCTTGATGCCGGTCTCGAACAGACGCTTCGACGGCTCGAGTGCGTCGAAGTCGGGGGCCGGGCGGTGGATCTCCCAGCGCTCGATGTCGTCGAAGTCGGCGTTGTTGCCGTCGAGCACCTCGCCCCACACGTTCCACACGTGACCAAGGGTGCGGTTGCCGACCGGTACCTGAATGCCGTGGCCGAGGTTGCGCACCGGCGTGCCACGGGTGAGGCCGTCGGTCGGCTTGAGGCACACCGCACGCACGCGGCTGTCGCCAAGCTGCTGGGCGACTTCGGCGAGCACCGTGATCGGCTGACCCTCGATGGTGACGGTGAACTCGACCGCGGAGTTCAACTCGGGCAGCGAGCCACGGGGGAATTCGACGTCGATCACGGGGCCGGCGATACCGACGACGCGTCCGTCCTTACGGTCGGTGCCGGTGCGATCAGTCTCGGTGATGGTCATGAGGGTGTCCTTTGCTTCCTGGCTGCGTCAGAGGGTGGAGGCTTGATATGGCACGGATTCGTTGAACGTGCCGAGGTCGATGTGGATGACCTGCTTGGAGTCGCCGCCAAGCGCCTCGGCGCCGCTGACGATCTCCATGATCTCGGTGGTGATGCTGTCCTGGCGAGCGCGGTTCATGATGCGGCTGAGGTTCTTGATGAGTTCCTCGGCGTTGTCGGTGGCGCTCTTCATCGCTCGCTGGCGGAAGGCGTGCTCGCTGGCCGCGGCGTTGAGCAAGGCGGCGTAGATGCGGGCCTCGACGTAGCGCGGCAGCAACGTATCGAGGATCGTGCCCGGGTCGGGTTCGAACTCGAAGTCGGCTGCCACGCCGTCGGCACCGACGGCCTTGCCGTCGCCACCTGCCACGGTGTCGCGGTCGAGCGGTACGAGGGGTCGCTGCACGACCTCTTGCGAACCGGCGCTGATGAAGCGGGTGTAGACGAGCTCGACGCGATCGACCGCACCACTGGTGTAGAGGTCCATCACGAGCTGGCCGACCTCTTTGGCGTGCGCATAGGTGGGGCTGTCGCTGAACCCGCCGAAGGTGGCACCGATGTTGTAGCCGCGGAAGCGAAAGTAGCCCTCGGCCTTCCGACCGAGCGCAATGATCGTGTAGTCGGTGCCGGCGAGAACGCCCGCCTTGATCTCACCTTCGGCAGCGCGCTGCACACCGGCGTTGTAGCCACCGCACAATCCACGGTCGGCCGAGATGACGACGTAGGCCACCGTGCGGACGGTGTCACGCCCGGCGAGGAGCGGCGACTGCGACGCGCCACCGGCGGCAGCGAGATCCTTCACCACCTCGGTGATCTGCTCGCTATAGGGCACGGCTTGCGCCACCCGCTGCTGGGCCTTGACGATGCGAGACGCCGCGATCAGTTCCATGGCGCGCGTGATCTTCTTCGTCGCCTGGACGCTGCGAATGCGTCCACGAAGAATGCGCTCCTGACCTCCGGCCATGACTACTCCGTCGCCAGCGTCTTCGCGCTGTGGGCCTCGCCCAGGGCGTCGGCATCGGTCTTGGTCGGGTCGGCAGCCGCGGCGGCCGTAGCAAGTGACGCAACGAAGCGCTCCTTGAACGCACCGATGATCCCGCCGAGTTCGCCGGGGACGTCGGCCTTCGGGTTGTTGCGGATGCCGGCGAGCAGCGCGCCGTGCGCCGACCGGACGTGCTCGAGGAGCTCGCCTTCGAAGTTGCGGACCTCGTTGACCGGGAGGCTGTCGAGGTATCCCTTGGTGCCGGCGAACACGACGACGACCTGCTCCTCCACCGGCATCGGGCTGTTGAGCGGCTGCTTGAGCAGCTCGACCAG
>JBMOFX010000335.1:0-2529 GCA_049318665.1 Ilumatobacteraceae bacterium
GCTGGCATGGCGACAGCCCTCACCACCGTTTGACAGGAACCGACCGACCAGGGGACTGCGAATCGACGTTGGGGAGGCACGCGTATGATCGCCCGGTGCGGACGTCGCGTCGGTGCTGAACAAGGTGTGTATTCGTCCGGCGTGTTCGGGCGTCACTGTTGATGTGGGACATGATGAGCGACCAGTGGGCGATGCGGTGAGCTCGATCGGCAGGTCCCGGTCCGTCGCGTTCGAAGTGTTCTACGTCCATCATCTACCGCTCCAGGTCAGACGGGCATTCCTGCTGGTCGGCTCGAACGAGTTGGCGAACGACATCGTGCACGATGCGATGGTCGGCCTCTATCAACGCTGGTCCGACGTCGACGAACCAGCCGCGTATCTGAGCACAGCAGTGCTCAACGGTTGTCGTGACAGCGGCCGACGTCGAGACCGACAGCGCCGCCTGGTCACGAAGATCGCGGCGACCCCGACGAACGCGAGCGACGCGCACGACGTGCTCGACGACGTACTCGCCGCGTTGCCGTTTCAGCAGCGTGCTGCCGTCGTACTGCGGTACTTCGAGCAGCGGTCCACGGCCGAGATCGCCACGGCACTCGGCTGCCCTCCCGGATCGGTCGGCCCATGGATCGATCGAGCACTCACGAAGATGCGAAAGGCACTGTCATGACCGACCTCGAGATCCAGCTCACCGAACGGCTCCACCAACGAGCGGCGAAGTCTGTTCCGAGGTTCGATCTCGCAGGTGTCGTCGCCGCCACACACGCAGGCAATGCGACCCTCCGCTCAAAGGTGGACGTCCAACGCCGGCGACTGCTCATGGTCGCCGCGTCGGTCATGCTTGTCGCCGCTGCCGCAACAGCGATGGCCGTGCGAATGTCCCAATCGGACTCCTCGTCCGGTTCGGAACCTGCTGCGATCACCTTGCCCACGAATCCGTCTCCGACCCTTCGGTTCGTCTTCTCCGGCGACGGCATGGCGCCCACCTTGCATGATGGTGAGACGATCACGATCAAGGTTCGCGTCAACCCGACAGACCTCCCCGACCGTTTCGCCATCGTGGCCTTGACTCGTACCGACGGCGACGCATCGTCGACGACACTCGTCAAGCGGGTCATCGCGCTACCCGGCGACACCATTGCGTTCGAGAACTGCCGCGTCATCGTGAACGGACGACGAATCGATGAGCCGTACGTCGATCTCACGCAGCAACGAGCAGACGGCTGCGGCGCGGACCAGCCAGAGTTGCTCGTCCCCGACGGCGCCGTCTTCGTGCTCGGCGACAACCGCGGACGATCCTCAGACAGTCGAGCGTTCGGCGCTGTGCCCCTCGACGACGTCACCGGCACCGTGTTGACGACAGACTCACCATGATCGCCGTGCAACCCGTCCCCCACCGCCGGCCGACGACAAGGACGGGGCACTTGGTAGGCACTCAGGTAAGCACGGGGGTTCTACTTGCGGCCGAGGCAACCTCCGCCGGGTGACGGTCCCTCGAAGATGGGCCCTTCGCCACGAGGGGGGACCTCAGTGTCGAAGAGGAACCATGTGCATGCGTGGCGCCAGCCCTCGGAGAGAATCATCGAGTCTGCGCACACGTTCTGCTCTGTGCAGCGCAGATCGTTTCCTCTGGTACATCCGTTCGAGGGGTCCCGCCACAGCGATCCATCTTCGCGCTGGCAGAGATACGAAAACTCGTCAAACGAGGCCACGTGATAGAAGTCGTGTGCAACAACTACGAACGCGCTGCATGCCAGCACGGCGCTCGCTGCCACAGCGATAACTCCCCGACGGGTGAGTCGCCCCTCCGAACGCAATCCCAGCCTTGGCATCTCGCGGACTGTAACGCGGCAGCTTGGCGGTCGAATCGCGGCAACCGCCAGTGGTACCTCCGATGTGGTCGACGCCCGTGTCGTGGTGTGCGCCCGCCGAACAGCCCATCCGACCCCGATGACCTCACGCTCCTCGACTCCGGCATCGAACTGATCGTCGTCTGACCATCGGCGCTCTCCAGTGCAGCGATTGTCGTTGGGCTGGCGCCGCGCCCGATGGCGTATCGCCCGCGTGGCACACTCCGGAGATGCGAGGACTGCGGTCAGTGGCGCTCGGTGCGGCGTTCGTTCTGATGACGGGTTGCGGCTCTGGTGACCAGGGAGCCGCGTCGGAAACGACGGCCGACCCGGTCACAGAAACCGTTCCCGACGCGACCACCACGGTCGCGCTCGCGGCGCCGCCAACGTCGGCCCCTGGGCTCGACGAAGTTCGCCTCACCGAGCAGTGTGCGCAGCCGGCAGTGGCGATCGTGACGGAGGCGTTACGGAGCATCCAGATGCAGTCCTTTGAGGTTGCATGCATGGCTCCCGGGGTCGCCGAGCAACTCGCTGCACTCAAGGGTGGCAATTGGCAGTACGAGGTCGAGCCGACCGCCCCGGCCGGGAGCGAACCGGTCGAACGCGGCCCGTGGCTCCAGTGGCACGTCGATGCCTTCACCGTGCCGCCCGGCGCCACCGAGCTGGCCCGCAGCCCCGCCGG
>JBMOFX010000336.1:0-2527 GCA_049318665.1 Ilumatobacteraceae bacterium
TGGCCGAGCACGTTGTTGATCTTGTGCGAGCCGGTGTGGTTGAGGTCTTCACGCTTCAGCACCAGACGGATGCCGAGTTGGCGACCGAGGTTGCGGCACTCGGTGAGCATCGACGGACGACCCGCGTACTCACGCAGGATGTCGGCCAACTCCGTCCGGAACAGCGGGTCTGCCCATGCCTCGCGGAACGCGGCCTCGAGTTCCTCGCATGCAGGAACGAGCGTCTCGGGGACGAAACGTCCACCGAACTCGCCGAAGCGGCCGGTGGAGGACGGCTCAGCCATCAGGGTCATGGGGGTTCTCCGGGGGTGGGTGGGGGTGCGTACAGCGTGCCTGGGTTAGTACTCGTCTGCCCAGTCGTACGGCAGTTCATCCGGGCCGATGTGACGCTCGGGAGAGGCTGCTCGGGCGCGCTCGATGAACTGCTTGATCTTCACCGCGTCCTTGCGGCCGGGCGATCGCTCGACGCCACTGGCGACATCGACACCCCACGGCTGCAATCGGGTGACTGCTGCAGCAACGTTCTCCGGGTCGAGGCCACCGGCGAGGATGTAGCGGGGGCCTTCCGGCAGCGCATCGAACAGACCCCAGTCGAACACCTTGCCGGAGCCGCCACCGGGGCTGTCGACCAGGATGAGATCGGTGCCGAACTGATCGGCCTGCGCTGCATCCGGCGAGCCGGCGACGACGGCCTTGATCACCCACCGCACACGTGACGCCACGTCGGCAACCATGCCCGGTGTCTCGTGGCCATGGAGTTGCGCCGCCTTCAGACCGGCCCGGTTGACCGTGTCGACCACCAGGTCGGGGTGCTCATCGCGAAAGACACCAACGGTGAGGATCTCGGCAGGCAGCCGGCGGGTGATGTCGTACACCTGCGATGCCGCGACCTGGCGGGTCGACGGAGCGAAGATGAACCCGACCGCGTTGGCACCCATGGCGACCGAGAACAACGCGTCGTCCTCGTTGGTGATCCCGCAGATCTTGACGAACATGGCGTCGCTACGGTAGCGCTCTGCGCAGGAGACGAATGGCGTCTGCCGGGTCGGCCGACGTCACCAGGGTCTCGCCGACGAGCACGGCGTCATAGCCCGCAGCGCGAAGCGCCGCCGCATCATCGGCGCCACGCACCCCGCTCTCGGCGACCTTCACCGCGTGGTCGGGGATGGTTCGTGCCATGCGCACCGCCCGTTCATGATCGACCTCAAACGTGACGAGATCACGCTGGTTCACCCCGATGAGCGTGGCGTCGGCCGCGAGCGCCGATTCGAGTTCGCGTTCATCGTGGATCTCGACGAGCACGTCGAGGCCGATCGACACTGCCAGTGCGTGCATCTCCACCAGTTCATCGCGTGTGAGCGCCGCAGCGATCAGCAGGACGGCGTCGGCGCCCATGATTCGGGTGTCGCACACGTCGCGGAGCGAGACGGTGAAGTCCTTCCGGATGACCGGCAGGGCGCATGCAGCGCGTGCCGCTTGCAGATCGGCGACGGACCCGCCGAAGAACTCGACGTCGGTGAGGACGCTGAGACACGACGCCCCGCCACGCTCATAGGTGGCGGCCATCGCTGCCGGGTCGAGATCGATGTTGAGGTCGCCCTTCGACGGCGACCGTCGCTTGATCTCGCTGATGACGTGCAGCGGCCCATCGGCTCGCAACGCGTCGGCGAAACCTCGTGGTGCCGGCAGCGAACGCGCGAGTGCGATCAGCTCGTCGAGCGGACGATCGTCGGCCGCGGCCAGTTCACGGTGCCGTTCGAGGATGCGGTCGAGGTAGGTGGCCATCCGATCGCATCCCGAGGCGCGGCGCGCTCAGGCGCCCTTGCCGCCGAGTGGCTTGAGGAACGACAGCTCGGGACGCCCACCGAGCAGTGGTGCGAGGGTCGCGCCGAGCGCCTTGAACGCGTCGGAGCCCGCATGCGCGAGGAACGCGTCCTGCCCGCTGTAGAGCTCGTAGAACCACAGCAGATCGGCATCGCCGGAGTCCTCGTGGAGGAGGTACACCAAGGTGCCCTCTTCGCTCTCGACGTTCTGCAGACCGACCTGCAACGCGGCGACGAGCTCGTCACGCTTGCCGGGGGCGGCGGACAGCTTGGCAATGACGGCGACCTGGTTCTCGAAAGCATTCGACATGGGCAGCACCGTATCCCGAGGCGTCCGCTGGCTCAGAACCCGAGCCGGGCGCGCAGCTCGGCTTCGAGCTGGGCGATCGGCACGCGCGCCTGCTCGGTGGTGTCGCGGTCGCGAATCGTGACGGCGGCGTCCTCGAGCGACTCGAAGTCGACGGTGATGCACAAGGGCGTACCGACCTCGTCCTGTCGGCGGTAGCGCTTGCCGATCGATTGCGTGTCGTCGTAGTCGACGACGTAGCGATCGCTGAGCGTCGTGAAGATCTCGCGGGCCAGCGGCGTCAAGGTGTCCTTCTTCGACAGCGGCAGCACGGCGACCTTGTACGGAGCGAGGCGCGGGTGCAGGCGCAGGACGGCGCGCGACTCGCCTCCGACCTCGTCCTCGTCGTAGGCCGCCA
>JBMOFX010000337.1:0-2525 GCA_049318665.1 Ilumatobacteraceae bacterium
GCGGCGACGTGGAACGTCCACTCCTCACGCGACAGGGTCGTCGACCACGAGCCATCGGGGCCGAGACGAACTGTGGTGCCGTGGCGCCAATCCCACACCACCACGTCGCCGGTCGGCGCGCTGTCGCCGAGCTCGTCGAGTCGCACCTCACCGGTGGTCGGCTCGTCGCGCGGGCTGCAGCGCGCCGTGAAGATGTAACTCCAGCGCCCAGCAGGGTGGTCGCTGAACGACTCCGCCACCATCAGCACCGATCGGCTCGCAGGGCCCGACGCCAACGTGCGACTGGTCGCTGCGATGGGGACGTGCGGCTTGATGAGGATGCCGTCGGCGCGGCAGGTGCGCAGCGCGAGCTGCGGGTCGAACCGGCTGACGCGATCACCGAGCCCGACTGGGCCGGTCGACAGCGCGGAGAGGAGCGCCTCGGGCTCGCCGTGATCGCCCACGATCTCCGGGTCGGCGCGGAACACGTCCTTGAACGGCATCAACCCGAGTGACCGGGCGAGTGTGTTGGTGGTGCAGAACCACGCCCACAGCTGGCCGGGCGTGGCGATGTAGCCGTGGTCGCCCGAGGTGCGCACCGACGTGACCTGCGTGAGCGTGACGGTCTGAGCCATGTCGGCCGGCGTCGCCATGCACCACTGGGTGGTGATGCCGCGCTCGCGCGCCGCGCGGTCGATGCCCTCCTGCCACGCCCTCGCCCGGCCGGGCTCGGCACGCAACGGGCGAACACCGAAGAACACCTCGACCAGCCAGTCGTGCTCGAACGTCTCGATGCCCCACGCAACGCACTGATCGAGCCAACGCTCGTACGCATCGGCAGTCGCCGGCACGGCATACGGGCCGTCCGCCCGCACCTCGCACTCCTCGGCGATTGGCGCGGCGGACGAGAGATGACGGATGTGCGCAACGAGCGGGGGAGAACCAAGGCGTTCGCGCAACGCGGGGATGCCGTCGGGCAACACGTCGGGCCTTGGCTCCCACGCGATCATCGCGGTCGGTGGCACGATCCATTCGGTGGTGTTGAACGGACGCAACTCGGCGTGCGGATACCACCACGAATCGAGTTGCACCGCGCCGAGCGGCACGCCTCGCTCGCGCAGGTCGTCGACCGCATCGACGATCGAGGTGGCCACGTCGAGGCCCGGCTCGGTTCGATACCAGTACGCCGCGCCGTTGTCGGTCCAGTACGACGGCTTGCTGCCGAGCGCGTCGGGCCATCGGCCGGGCCGAACCGTTCCGGCGCGCCGGAGCAGCAACGATCCCCACGTGTCGATGCACGTGCGCGCGTCGTCGCCGGCGATGACCGCGAGTTCGGTGGCGAAGCCAGCGGACACGTGCTCGAGATCGCCGTGCCATCCGCACCGCACGGTGCCCCCGTTGAGGCCGACCGTCTGGTCGTGGAACGAGTCGAGCGGCGCGAGCAGCAGGGTGCGTCCGTCGGCGGCCGACACGAGCAGTGGCCATCCCGTTGGTGGCCGGTGGGGGAGGAGCGGAAACCCGTCGAGCCGCGCCGGTGCCCCCACCGGGAACGCGAACTCGCAGCACTGAAAGGCGAGTGCCCTCGTTTCGGCGTCGACGCCGCCTTCGGCGCGTTCGCCGGGTGTGAACACGGGCCAACCGACCGCGGGCTGATCGAAGGCGCCGGTGTCGAGGCCGTGCAGTTCGGTGATCGCTTCGAGGCGGAACACGAGCATCGCGGTGTTTCGGTACGCGCGGACCGACGCGACGACGTTGCCGCGGTGCACGACGACGGCCTGCGCGGTCCCGAGGTCATCGATGTGTTCGCCGCTCGTGACGTCGGCGAAGCCGACCACCTCGCCGCCGATCGCGAACCGGCCGGGTCCGTACCAATCGGATTCGCCCCACTCGATGCGGACACTGTCGTCATCGAGACGGACCGCCAGACCATTCGCTGCTTCGATGCGCACGCCTCAGTATGACGCTCGGCGCGGAGCCGACTCCTACGCTGCCGAGATGCGCGCCATCGATCCCGGGGTTGACGTCACCCGCACCGTTCCCGCTCGCGTCGGCCTCGTCGGGAACCCGTCTGATGGGTACGGCGGTGCGGTGCTCGCCACCGTGGTGCCGTCCCTCGCTGCAACGGTGACCGCGGTCGCTGCGGACGGGATCGTGTTCGATGGTGCCGGGCAACAGTCGGCGTGGCCATCGGTGGATGCGTGGACCGAGCAGGTGAAGGTCGATGGCCACGGTGACGAGCAGCGCTTGATCAGCGCTGCGCTGTGGACGCTCGTCGAGCACCTCTCACAACGAGACCTGAGTATGCGCGGCGGCGTGGCACTCGAGTGGTCGACCACCGTGCCGCGCTCGGTCGGTCTCGCCGGATCGAGTGCGTTTGCGGTCGGCGTGATCGATGCGACCGCCGCGGCGTGGGGCATCGAACTCGATCGTCGCGTGATCGCCGCACTTGCGTTGCGTGCCGAGCGTGACGTGCTCGGCATCGCGGCCGGATGGCAGGACCGAATCGTCCAGTCGTTCGGTCGCCCGGTGTTGGTCGACGCAAGCAC
>JBMOFX010000338.1:0-2506 GCA_049318665.1 Ilumatobacteraceae bacterium
GATGACGGCAGTGATGACGGCAGCGATGATGAACGCGACGACTGAGTCGGGGAGACCCTCATGACCGGCCAGGCCTGGTGGTACGTGGCCCGATCCGGTGGCATCGTCGCATGGGCGCTCCTTGCGGCAAGTGTCTTCTGGGGCCTTGCGTTGTCGAGCCGATTCCTCGGCAAGAAGCCCAAGCCGAACTGGATGCTCGACCTGCACCGGTTCCTCGGCGGACTCGCGGTGGTGTTCACCGCGATCCACGTGGTGGCGCTCATCGCCGACAGCTACGTCACCATCACGGTCATCAACGTGCTGGTTCCCTTCACCGGCAGTTACCGCGTGTCAGAGCTGGCATGGGGCATCGTCGCGATGTACCTGCTGCTTGCTGTCGAGGTGACGTCACTCGTGCGGCGCCGCCTCGGCAAGAAGTTGTGGCGCGGCGTTCATTACCTCAGCTTCCCGCTCTTCTTCGTCGGCACGGTGCACCTGCTGCTCAGCGGCACGGATCGGACGACCTTGCCGTTGCGCGTCGGCGTGCTCGCCACCGTTGCGGTTGTGTGCGTCGCGACCATGCTGCGCGTGATCCAAGCTGATCGTCGCACCGTCGAACCGACGCCGCTGGCCGGCTAGCCGAGGACGGCGCGCAGCGCGTCGAGCCGCGACGGGACCGCCCGATACCAGACCCACAGGCCGCGCTTGTCGCGTTCGACCAGCCCGGCGTCGACGAGGATCTTCATGTGGTGGCTCACCGTTGGCTGCGATCGGCCGGAGGGTTCGACGAGATCGCACGCACACACCTCACCGTCGGATGATGCGATGAACGACAACAGTCGCAACCGGATCGGATCGGCCAGAGCGGCGAAGGAGCGGGCGAGCAGGTCGGCCTGGTCCTCGTCGAGCGCATCGGATCGCACCGGCGCGCAACACGCAATCGGATCGGCAAGCCGGGTCGAGGTCGTTCGTCGCGATGCCACGGCTGGACTGTATCGAAGATCATCGAAGAAATCCATTGACGATCGTCGATCTATGCGCCACACTCATCACATCGACAGCCGTCGATGTGCCACCAGAGTTACGGCATGATCTCAGGAGGATCCCCATGTCCCGTGTCCAGCTCGCCCTCAACGTCGGAGACCTCGACGCCTCGATCGAGTTCTACACCAAGCTGTTCCAGACCCCTCCGGCGAAGATCCGGGAGAACTACGCCAACTTTGCGATCGCTGAGCCACCGCTGAAGCTGGTGCTGATCGCCGGTCAGGGCGAGCCAGGCACCCTCAATCACGTGGGTGTCGAGGTCGAGTCCACCGACGAGGTGGCCGCTGCCGCGACACGCATGCAGGCCGAAGGCGCTGCGTGCGACGTGCAGGAATCGACGACGTGTTGCTTCGCGGTGCAAGACAAGGTGTGGGTGTCGGGCCCCGAGATCTCGTGGGAGATCTACACCGTGCTCGCCGACGCATCCACAGGGAACCTGAAGGTGGCTCTCACCTGACGCCAAGGTTCGAGTGACACGATGCGGCGATGTCACGCCACCGCCTCCCGATCGTCCTCCGCCTCACTGTCGCCACGGCCGCGGTCGGGTTGCTCGCCTCGTGCGGCTCATCGAGCACGGCCAGCACCGCCACGAGTTCGACCGCTGACGCCACCGCCACGACCGTCGCCACGGCGGCGAGCACGACGACCGGGTCCACCGACGCGTCGGCTTGGTCGGACGTGCTCGCGAGTGCGAAGTGGGCCGGCAACGTGACGGTCTCCGCGTCGGACGGATACCTCACCTACGAATCCGACGGCCTACCCAACCACAGTCGCCAGGCCGAGTACGCGCTCCCCAACGCGGGCGTGATGGTCCCCGGCGCGGACTCGGCCTACGCGGGGGCCGACCCGACCACCGCGCAGAGCTACTCGTTCAAGATCCCTACCAACCCGCAGAAGGCTGCGACCACCACCAGCTCGAGCCTCGGCACGATCGGGATCATGATTTCGGGTGCCGCACTCTTCAACCCGTACGAGGGCGATGGGTCGACGGTCGCGCTCTCCTCGAACTTCACGGTCAAGAACGCGGCGGGTGACGACATCACCTTCCTCGATTTCTGCAACGGTCACCCCACGCCGATGGGGCAGTACCACTACCACGGCCTGCCCTCGTGCGTGACCTCGCAGGTCGACACCGCCGATGGCCCGTCGCACCTCATCGGCGTCGCCTTCGACGGCTTCCCGATCTATGGCGACCGCGACATCGACGGCACCCAGATCACCTCCGCCCAGCTCGACGAGTGCAACGGCATCACGAGCCCGACGCCGGAGTTCCCGGACGGCGTCTACCACTACGTGCTGCTGCCAGCTGCCGACTCCACGTCGTCGATCAAGTGCTTCAGCGGCACCGTCGACAGCTCGCTCACCCAGATGGCCGGCATGCCGGGCATGGCGGGGATGAACCCCTGACGGTGATGGCGACGCCTCGGCGTCAGGCGGCGTAGCGATACGTGGCCATACCGAGGCTCGACCACTGCCAGCCCTC
>JBMOFX010000339.1:0-2498 GCA_049318665.1 Ilumatobacteraceae bacterium
CTGCGGCGGCAGCAGCGCGTGGCCGATCGTCGCCTGCTCCGGTGCTTCGGCCGCCGAACAGCATCTGCAGTTGCACGAGCAACGGGAAGATGACGAAGAAGCTGAGTCCACGGAACGTCGGGTTGAGCATCACCCACACGGCGAAGCTGCCGGTGAGGGCGACGCTGAACCACAGCATCACGGTCTTGGAGCGCTTCGGGATCAGTCGGTCGAGGCCGGCGAGCACGATGTGGCCCCCGTCGAGCGGCAGCACCGGGATGAGGTTGAGCGCACCCATCACGGGTCCGGTCCACCAGATTGCGACGGCGGCGGCACTCGCGCCGTACCCCCGCGGGTCGATGGGATGGACGCCCATCGCGAGGAGGATGGCAACGCTCGCGATGATCTGGACCGCAGGCCCTGCCACCGAGATGCCGGCGCGCTCCCACGGCTTGAGCGGACGGGTGGGGACGAACGATGCGTAGCCGGCGAGGAAGTCGAGCGAGATTTCGGCGCGTGCGCCCGTGGCTCGTGCAGCGAACGCGTGGCCGAGTTCGTGGAGCAAGGTGAACGCGGCGGCGGTGCCGGCGATCCAGAGCCCGAGGTTGGTGCCGTTGACCATCACGATGAGCGCGAGGAAGACCAAGAACCCCGGCCTCACGTGGATCGGGAAGCCGAACAGATGGAACGCTGGCCGTGCTGCCATGGTCGCTGCTGAGCCTACGGCGGGGGAACCGCTGTGCGCGTCGCATCACCTCGTAGACTCGCCGCTCGTGCCCTACGTCTACGCCTTCTCCCACAAGCACAAGCGCCCCCCGATGGAGTACAAGGATCTCCTCGGTGGCAAGGGCGCCAACCTCGCCGAAATGACGAGCGTGCTCAAGCTTCCCGTGCCCCCCGGGTTCACCATCTCCACCGACGCCTGCCGCGCCTATCTGCGCAGCGGCTGGCCGGCAGAGCTCGATGAAGAGATTGCGCAGCACGTCTTCAAGCTCGAGAAGGCGATGGGCCGCAAGTTGGGCGACCCGTTCGACCCGTTGCTCGTGAGTGTCCGCTCGGGCGCCAAGTTCTCCATGCCGGGCATGATGGACACCGTCCTCAACCTGGGTCTCAACAACGACAGCGTGAAGGGCCTCGCGCACGTCACCAATGACGAGCGCTTCGCGTACGACTCCTACCGTCGCTTCATTGCGATGTACGGCCGCATCGTGCTCGGCGTCGATGGCCACCACTTCGAGCACCCGCTCGAGTTGGCGAAGGAGAAGGCGAAGGCCAAGACCGACGCCGACCTGTCGGCATCGGTGCTCCAGCATCTCTGCGAGCAGTACCTCGCAGTCGTGAAGAAGGAGACCGGCAAGCCATTCCCGCAGAAGCCGCGTGAGCAGCTCCGCGGTGCGGTGGAAGCGGTGTTCGCGAGCTGGAACGGTGCTCGCGCCATCGCCTATCGCGTCCGCGAGAAGATCGGCCACGACCTCGGCACCGCGGTCAACGTGCAGACGATGGTGTTCGGCAACCGCGACGACAACTCGGGCACCGGCGTCGGGTTCACCCGCAACGCGGCCACCGGCGAGAACGTGCCATACGGCGACTTCCTCATCAACGCGCAGGGCGAAGACGTGGTGGCGGGCATCCGCAACACCGAGGATCTCGACGCGCTCGGCCGGCACTTCCCGGTGATCAAGACCGAACTGCTCGACATCTTCCGTCGTCTCGAGGCGCACTACCGCGACATGTGCGACACCGAGTTCACGATCGAGCAGGGCACGCTCTGGATGCTCCAGACCCGCGTCGGCAAGCGCACCGGCGCAGCGGCGCTGAAGATGGCGGTCGACATGACCAAGGGCACCAAGGGCCCGAACGGCACCAAGTGGTCGATCACACGCGAAGAAGCGATCATGCGCGTCGCCGCCGAGCACCTCGACCAGGTGCTGCACCCGCAGTTCGCCAGCAAGGGCAAGGCACTCGTGAAGGGCCTCGCCGCCTCGCCTGGCGCGGCGGTCGGCAAGGTCTACTTCACCGCCGACGAGGCCGTGAAAGCACACGAGCGCGGAGAGCGCGTCATCCTCGTTCGCAACGAGACGAGCCCCGAAGACGTCCACGGCATGATGATCAGCGAAGGCATCCTCACCGCACGCGGTGGTCTGGTGAGCCACGCGGCGGTCGTCGCACGCGGGTGGGGCACCCCCGCCGTCGTCGGTGCCGAGCAGGTGAAGATCACCGGCAACTCGTTCGCGGTGGGCGACACCGTCGTGAAGGTGGGCGACTCGATCAGTGTCGACGGCACCACCGGTGAGATCTACATCGGTGAACTCGCGTTGGCGGCGGCCGAGCCGCCCGCCGAGTTCCACACGATCCTCACGTGGTCCGACCAGGTCCGCAAGGGCAAGCTCGGCGTGCGCGCCAACGCCGACACCGGCGAAGACGCCGCCAAGGCCCGCGAGCTCGGTGCCGAGGGCATCGGCCTGTGCCGCACCGAGCACATGTTCCTCGCGCCCGACCGTCTGCCCGTGGTGCGCGAG
>JBMOFX010000340.1:0-2490 GCA_049318665.1 Ilumatobacteraceae bacterium
TGCGTACGGGCCGTAGCGACGGTGCTCGACTGCTCGACATCGGCGGTCGGCCGACACCATTCAGCCTGCACCACAGCCTCGGCCCCGACCTCCAGCGATGGCACGACGCACTCGTCGCGCTCGCGGGCCGCGTCGACTCCGACAACCCGACGACCGGCGACGACGCCGACGATCTCGACGCTCGCTCACTGCACGAGCTCATCACCGACGTCGGTCTCTCGCTCGTCGCGCGTGTGGCCGTGGGTCGGTACATCCGCACCGAGTACATGCTCGGACCGGATGAGGTGTCGCAGCTGATGGCTGCGTGGATGACCGGTCTGCATCTGCGCTCGGGTGACGGGCTGGAGGCGCATCGCATCGCGGGCGGCAACGACCAGCTCGCGACCGGACTGGCAGCACCACTGGCCGATCGCATCCGGCTCGGCGCGGCAGTGTCTCGCGTGTCGTCGGACGATGGCACGGTCACGCTGCGCAACGGCGAGGTACTGCATGCCGATCACATCGTGGCCACCGTGCCACTGCCGGTGCTGGGGCGCATCTGGGATCGGATGCCGCCGGAGTTGTCGGCCATCGCGTACGGCATCGGCGGCAAGGTGAGCGTCCACGTTGGTCGGCGGATCTGGCAGGACTACGGCCGCGATGGTTGCGTGCTCACCGAGCGGGCCTGGGGCGAACTGTGGGAGACGTCCGACGATCAGCCGGGCGACGCAGGGGTGCTCACGGCACTGCTGTCATCGCACGACGGCGCGGCGATGCTGTCGTTGCCCGAGTGCGGCGATCGGGTGGTGGCCGAGATGGATCGCATCTTCCCCGGTCTCGCCGGCCTCGTCGACGAACGGGTGCAGACCGACTGGACCAACGACCCGAACAGCCTCGGTACCTACGCGTGCTTCGGCACAGGGCAGCTGGTGCCTGCGTGGCCGGTGCTTCGCGCACGCCACGGACGGTTGCTGCTCGCCGGCGAACACACCGACGTGTGGGCCGGCTACATGGAGGGGGCGCTGCGCAGCGGTGCCCGCGCTGCGGCGACGATCATCGCCGGCGATCAGCGTTCGGGCGATCAGCGTTCGGGCGATCAGCGTTCGGGTGACGGGACCTCGGTGCCGCGTACCTCGATCGACGAGTAGGGGAGCCGCGAGAAGAAGCTGTCGGCGTGCCGCGACAGGGTGCGTACCGCTGCGTAGTTGGCGGACCCACCGATCGCGGCACCGATGCCGAGTGGGAGTGCGGTGCCCGCGGCGATGACGCCGCGACGGGTGCCGTATCGCCGCACGAGCGACGTCGACAGCACACCGTTGATCGCCCGTAGCGACGCGAGCGGGATACGGCTCGACGGCGTGTCGATCTCGATGCCGAGCTGCTTGGCGGCCGACGTGAGCCCTTCGCGGGCGCTGCCGCCGAAGATCAGCACCGCAAGCACCCATGCGCGGCGTTCTTCGACGGTCGGCTCGCGCATACCGTGCAGCGCCGCCATCGTGAGGATGAAGTCGCCCGAGCGAGCGGTGAACCAGGCCAGCTCGGCGGTCGACACGGCGATGGTGGCGGCGGTACCGACCGAGGGTGCGGCGGCGACCGCGCCGGTAGCCGCCCCGATCGTCGCGAGCTCTCTCGCGAACGCGTCGGTGAGCACCTTCACCTTCTGCGGGCGAACGCCTCCGGGTAGCGATGCGGCCCGTTCGACGGCAGCCTCCCAGCGCATGCTCGCGGCACGATCGACGCCGGTCATCAACAGGTCGGACACGGTCACCACGTCGAGCCCGGCGATGCGGTCGGAGAACCACTTCGACGTGACGTCGGTTACGGAGCGGCGTGCCATCCCCCTGTTGTAGTCGCCCCAGGACCCTCGCGCACCCCGGGGGTACGGTGAAGGCCGATGAGCGTCCGGCCCACACCCGAACAGGTGCTGCTCCTGGCGCCCGACCGCGCCTCGGCCGGCGCGGCAACCAGCGCCGCCGACCCGGCCGCATGGTCGGCAGCTGGCTGCGACGACGATGCGATCTGGGGGCAGTACGTCGCCACCTCGGCCGAGCCGTACGAGGTGGCCGTCGACCTCGGCGGCCCGGCGTTTCGCTGCACGTGTCCCAGCCGGAAGGTGCCGTGCAAGCACTGCCTCGGGTTGTTGCTGCTCCACGCGCAACAGCGTGTCGTGCCGGCCCGCCGCCTGCCGTTCGTCGAGCAGTGGATGCATCGGCGCGATCGCCACCCGACGGCACATGAGGCCGACGGTGCCACGCAACCCGACCCGGGGGCCGCGGGCGACGAACCGGCGACGGTGAGCGACGACGTCAGTGGTGCTCCGTCGTCTCGAGCCGCTGCGTCGGCCGAGCAGCGCGACCAACGCCGCACCGAGCGAGCCGAGCGGATGCGTGCCGGGCTCACCGAGCTCGACCGGTGGTTGGCCGATCGGATCCGCACCGGCCTGGCCGCGCCCGAGCTGGCCGATCCGGCCACGTGGGATCGCATCGCCGCGCGCCTTGTCGACGCGCAGTG
>JBMOFX010000341.1:0-2488 GCA_049318665.1 Ilumatobacteraceae bacterium
GCCGAGCTTGCGGTCGAGCTTGTAGCGGCCGACGCGGGACAGGTCATAGCGACGGCTCTCGAAGAAGGCGTTGCGGAAGTAGGCGCGGGCCGACTCGGGGGTCGGCGGCTCGCCCGGGCGGGCACGCTTGTAGATCTCGACGAGCGCCTCGTTCTGGGTGGGGGCGACGGCGCGCTCCTTCTCCCACTGGCCCTCGAGGAAGTCGAAGTGGCTGACGAACCGCTCGATGAAGCCAGGCGCGTGCTCTTCGTCGTAGCCGAGCGCACGAAGGAGGATGAAGATGCCCATGCGGCGCTTGCGGGCGATGCGGGTGCCGGCGGTGACGTCCTTGCCGGGCTTGTGCTCGACGTCGAACTCCATCCACTCACCGCGGTAGGGGTGGATCGTGCCCTTGACGAGCTGGTGCTTGCTCAGGTTGCGGAGGCGGTAGCGCTCACCGGCTTCGAAGATGACGCCGGGGCTGCGGACGAGCTGCGAGACGACGACGCGCTCGGTGCCGTTGATGATGAAGGTGCCCTTCTCCGTCATCATGGGGAAGTCACCCATGAAGACCGTCTGCTCCTTGATCTCACCGGTGTTGCGGTTCATGAACCGGGCGCGCACGAAGATCGGCGCGCTGTAGGTCATGTCCTTCTCCTTGCACTCCTCCACCGTGAACTTCGGCGGCGGACGCAGGTCCTCGTCATCGGTGTCGAGCTCGAGCTCGAGCTGCAGCGACTCGCTGAAGTCCTTGATCGGGGAGATGTCGCGGAAGGTCTCGGCGAGGCCGAAGTTCAGGAACCACTCGAAACTCTCGCGCTGCACCGCGATGAGGTCGGGGAGCTCGAGGGGCTCCGTCAGGTTCGCGAACGAATAACGTTCGCGGGACGTCGTGGGTCGTGTGGCCACAGGTACTCCTCAGAGGCGTTCGTCGCGGATGCGACGGAGCTGGGGGCGCGCAACGTCAAACGGGTCGAAAACGGACGACAGGACAACGAGACGCACGGCAACTGGCGATCCTACCCACAGAAAACGGCGAACGTCAACCGCAACCGGCCGTGCCGGGCGGGACATCGGTGGAACGGTAAGCAGAAGGGCACCCGCAAGTCAAGCCTTTCCGTGACACATGGACGGTCCGTGTTGGCCGGGCACACAGCGTTGACGAATCGACCATCGCCACGGCCCCGCGTGTCAGAGGTGCTTCAAGGACGGCGGTCCTGGTGGCGAACGCCGAGGACTCTCGACACCATTGCAAAGGTCGATCCACCGAATCGCGGTGAACGACCGAGAGGAACGAGCAATGGTCAGCATGTGGAAGCGCTTGGCACTGACGGCCACGATCGTCGGCGCCGCTGTTGGCACGGTGGGTGTGGCACCAGTCAGCGCAAGGGGGATCCCGTGTCAAACTCGCGCGCTCAGCACGGCGTTCAGCCAGTGGGGCGATCAGAACGACTACTTCACGGTCACCGATGGCACGTTCGAGACCGGTGCCGCGTCATGGTCGCTCCTCGGCGGGGCCAAAGTCATGCCCGACCAGCAAGCGCCCTGGAAGGTCAACGGTGCGAACCACAACAGCGCCATGGTGCTGCCGAAAACCTCCCGCGCCAGTGCCCCGCAGACCTGCCTCGTCGCGGGCGAGGAGTACTTCCGCTTCTTCTACCGTGCTCCAGCTTCGAGGAGCGCGTACATGGTCGTGACGGTCAGGGCGTCGAACTCCGTCACCTCGCTGTTGACTACGGTCGTCTTGAATGGAACTGGCACCGCCGGGTGGTTCGTGTCGCCCCCGATCGCGATCCCCAATGTGCGGCCGGCGTCGACCTTCGCGGCAGCCCAGATCGCACAGAAGGCGGCGGCGAACCCCGGTGTGCGGTTCGCGCCGCCTCCGCCCGAGGAGCAGTTCTTCCAGCAGGTCGATATCTCGTTCCGGGCAGTCAACGGAGAGTGGGCCGTCGACGACGTGATGGTCGACCCGTTCAAGGTGCGCTGACCGGGGCTCTGCACACCGGGCGCAGCGTTCAAGCCTCGCTCCGATTGTGCCGATCAACCCCCCGATGACCGACGACGCGCTTCACCTGGAGGGTCAGGCCGAGCGAGCCGTCGCCGATGCGCGGGCCATCGCCACTGCCCGAGCCAGGCGCGACGACATCGCTCCGGCCGATCGCTGGAGCGCTGCCGTGTTGGGTGCTGGCTTCGCCGTTGCCTGCCTCGTCGGCGTGGCAAGCCTCGATTCGATCGATGCCACCACGCTCTGGGCGCTCGCTCTCATCTCCGTCCTCCATGGGCTCGCCTCGCTGGTGACGTTCGAGTCGGCGGCTGGTGTCGCCACCGCCACCCAACCGGTACTGGTGGCGTCCCTGCTGCTCCTGCCCCCGGGATTGGTGCCAGCCAGCTTGCTCCCCACCATGGCGCTGATGGCCCTGGTGCTTCCCGCTCGATCGGCTGAACCGCGGGCGAACCGCACACACCTGCTCTCGCTGGAGCTGATGTCGGGCTGGCACTGTGTCGGGCC
>JBMOFX010000342.1:0-2482 GCA_049318665.1 Ilumatobacteraceae bacterium
AAGGGCGACTGGGATCCGTTCGGTGTGGCCGCGTGGAACGCCACCGGCATCAAGGCCGACTTCTTCGCACCGGCCGACCTCGACGACCTCACCCGCGCACGCGACGCAGCGAGGCGCTGACATGGACCTCGGCATTCGCGGTCGCACGGCGATCGTGTGCGGATCGAGTCGCGGTCTCGGGCGGGCGTGCGCCGAGGCGTTGGCCGGTGAGGGCGTCGACGTCGTCGTCAACGGTCGGACGGAGGAGACGGTGCTCGCCGCGGCCGCCGAGATCAGTGAACGGTTCGGCGTCAACGTCACGCCGGTCGTCGCCGACATCGACACCGAAGAGGGACGCGCTGCGCTCGTCGCGGCCGCAGCGACACCCGACATCCTCGTCACCAACAACGCGGGCCCGCGCCCGGCCGACTTCCAGCGGACCGATCTCGCCGATTGGCGCGCGGCGCTCGACTCGAACCTGCTCGCGCCGCTGATGCTGGTGCACGCCGTGCTACCCGGGATGCGTGAGCGACGCTTCGGCCGCATCATCAACATCACCTCCGCAATGGTGAAGTCACCGAACCCGATGATGACGCTCTCGATTGGTGCGCGCACTGGCCTCACCGGCGTGATGAAGGCGTTGTCGAAGCAGGTCGTGGTCGACAACGTCACCATCAACAACCTCTTGCCCGAGCGCTTCGACACCGATCGCCAGCGCTACATGGCCGAGCTCGCGATGCAGTTCGGTGGCATCACGTGGGACGAGGCCCGAGCGCAGCAGGTCGCGACGATCGCCGCGGGCAGGCTCGGCCGGCCGAAGGAGCTCGGTGATCTCTGCGCGTATCTCTGCTCGGTGCAGGCCAGCTACGTGAGTGGTCAGAACATCGGGCTCGACGGCGGTTCGTACGAGGGGCTGATCTGATGGGTTTCGACTCGCTGCCGACGGAGACGGGCGTGCTCGTCGTCGGCGGCGGTCCGGTCGGTCTCGTCGCCGCGATCCTCCTCACCGGGCTCGGCATCGACACGGTGGTGGTCGAACGGCGCGAGGGTCCGCAGGAGGCGCCCGCGGCACACGTGGTCAACGCGCGCACCTTCGAGATCCTGCGCGCCGCGGGTGTCGACATGGACGCGATCGAGGCGGCATGTCGTCCGCCATCCGACGGATGGGTGCGGTGGTCGACTGCACTCGATGGTGTCGACATCGGTGTCGTGCCGTTCGAAGGACAGGACCGCATCGACTCGCTGTACGACGTGACGCCCACGCCGCTGCGCAACCTCAGCCAGCACCGCCTCGAGCCGATCCTGCGCACCCACGTCGACGGGCTCGTCGGCGGTGTCGAGTGGGTGTCATCCGTGGAGGACGGTGATGGCGTCACGAGCACGCTGCGCGATGTGGCGAGCGGCGAGACAACGACCGTGCGCAGCCGTTGGCTCATCGGGGCCGACGGCGGGCGAAGCTCGGTGCGACGCGCGGTCGGCATCGAGATGAACGGGCCCGATCGGCTGCAGGCGTTCGTCAACATCCACGTCGACGCCGACCTCCGGCACCTCGTCGGTGATCGGCCTGCGACGCTCTACTGGATGGCCGACCCGTCGATCGGTGGTGTCTATGTGGCGCACGACATCGACGGCACGTGGTCGTACATGCATCCGTGGGACCCGACCACCGAGACGATTGCCGACTACACGCCCGAGCGGTGCGAGGCGCTGTTCCGGCGCGGCATCCTCGGCGACACCGGCCCGCTCGTCGTTCGCACCATCGCTCCGTGGAGCATGTCGTGCCAGGTGGCCACCACCTATCGATCCGGCCGCACGTTGCTCATCGGTGACGCCGCGCACCGCTTCCCGCCCACCGGTGGCATGGGGCTCAACACGGGTGTGGTCGACGCGCAGAACCTGGCGTGGAAGCTCGCCCTCGTGGAGCGTGGCGTCGGCCTCGCCGAGCCGTTGCTGGATTCGTACGACGCCGAGCGGCGACCAATCGCCTCGGCGAACGCCGATCAGAGTCTGCGCAATGCGTTCAAGTTGATCGAGGTGGCGCTCGCGCTCGGCGCCGACCCCGATCCGGTCGTTTCGAAGGAGCACTACGACCAGGCGGTCGCGAGCGAGGAGGCCCTCGCCGCTGCACGACTCGCGGCCGAGGGTCAGGCCGAGCACTTCGACATGATCGGGCTGCAGTTGGGGTTCACTTACGAGGCCGAGAGCGGCTTCGTCGTCGACGACGGCACGCCGTCGGATCTGCCCGATGACGCCGTGCGCGACTATTCGCCTTCCACCCGGCCTGGCGGTCGCCTGCCGCACGCGTGGGTGGCGCGCGACGGGGTGCGGATCAGCACCCTCGACCTGGTGCCGCTCGATCGGTTCGTCCTCGTTACGGCGTCGCCGGCGTGGGCCGATGCAGCACGATCGGTGCAGGCCCAGCTCCACGAGCCGTTGCTCGAGGTCATCCTCGTCGGTGTCGACGTGATCGACACCGACGGGTCGTGGACGTCGGTTGCCGGCC
>JBMOFX010000343.1:0-2465 GCA_049318665.1 Ilumatobacteraceae bacterium
GTACCTTCGGCGAGCGCCACCTCCCCGTCACCGACGACATCAGCGACCGGCTCATCCGCCTCCCGCTCTTCCCCACGCTCGACGGACATCAGCTCGACCGAGTCATCAGCGCTGTTACATCGTTCCCCTGAGTTGATCGTTAGCGCTGTTGGGGGTGCGGGGCGCCGCAGGCTCCTGGTGATATCTTCCGTCCCTGCGGCGGGCCAGGGTTGGCTTCCGTCGCCCTTGACGCGGCGGGTCGACCGCGGCGGCCAACCGAAAGAGGAGCCCGAATGGGTCTCATGAGACGAATCGGCGCACCGGCGCGCGGATACTTCAACAACCACTTCGAGATGGTGAAGGAGGAGGTGCGGGCGTCGAGCACCACCGAGACCACCACCGCCTTGCATGAGGTCCGACACAACCTGTGGCATCTTGCGATGACCATGAACCACACGTTCGAAGAGTTCGCTGCGACGAGTGCAGAGTCCCAGCAATACGTGGCTCGCCAGCTGGCCGAGATCAGACAGCAGACCCTGATGCTGGCGGAGGTAGCCGACCGCATCGCCCTCCAGCTCGAGCGAATCAATGCCGGGACCAGTTTGGTCGATGCCCATGCTCCAGAACGCGTGCATTCTGCAACGACCCCCGGCGAGCGGTGATCTTCGACGCGCCGCGTCTGCTTCCATGATTGCGTTTGACATTCAAGCGGTGCAGAGCCGCTCACACGGTGATCGCGGGATCGCTCGGTTCTGTATCGATCTCGCGCTGGCGATCGAGCGTCGCGACCCGCATCACATCGACTTCTACTTGGTCAATCCCGATCTACCGATCCCGTCCTTGCTCGAGCCGCTGATCCGTGCTGGCAAGGTCCGTCGGTCGGACGACCTGGGTGGATCCCCCCTCCGATTGCTCCACGTCGGTTCGCCGGTGGAGCTCGATGTCTCGCTCGACCGGATGCTCGTCGGCACGCCTGAGCTGCTCGTCGCGAACCTTTACGACCTGATCCCCCTTGTGTTCCCCGACCGCTACCTCCGCGATCGGAGCGGTCGCCGGCGATACGAGACTCGCCTCGGGATGTACGTCGCAGCCGACGTCCTACTTGCAGACTCGCAGAGCGCTGCGGATGATGCCGTCAGGCTGCTCGGTGTCGATCCTGCGAGGTGCCGTGTGATCGGCGGTGGAGCCTCCGACTCGTTCCGGCCTGCGTCCGACGGCGACGACCCGATCGCCGCTGCAGAAGCGGGCGTGGTGGGGCTTCGCCCTGGGTTCATCCTCGTGCCAACCGGAATCGACTGGCGGAAGAATCTCGATGGCGTGATCGACGCGTACAGCCAGCTCGACCGGCAGACCCGTTCTGCGCATCAACTGGTGCTGGTCTGCAAGGCGAGCGAGAGAGAGCGAGCGCACTTCACCGCTCGTGCTCGCAAGGCCGGCTGTGCCGACTCGTTCCTCATGACGGGCTTCGTCTCGGATGAACTCCTGGTCTCGCTCTATCGCGCTGCGCATCTGGTTGTCGTGCCGTCGAGGTACGAGGGATTCGGGCTCCCGGTCCTCGAGGCTCGCCAGTGTGGTGCTCTCGTTGTGTGTGGTGACAACTCGTCGTTGCGCGAGTTGGTCCCCGACCCGTCGGCCCGCTTCGACGCGGACGATGCCGACGACATGGCACGGGTGATGGCAGCGGGAGTCCTCGACGATGAGTTTCGTCGTCAGTTGCGCGCCATGCCGATGCCGCCGTTCACCTGGGACAACGCGGCGGCGATCACGATCGACGCACACCGGGAGTTGCTGAGGCGCCCGAGTCCGCGGCTGATGCTGGCCGACGGCCGCACGCGAATTGCGTATGTGACGCCGCTGCCACCGGTGGAGAGCGGCATCGCTCACTACTCGTACGAACTCGTTGCAGCGCTGGCTCGTGTTGCGGATGTGCAGGTCTTCTCCGATCAGCCCATGGCCAACGTCGCCGTGCCACCGGGGGTCAAGGTCAGCCCGTTGAGCGACCTCCCGAGCGAAGCTGCAGTGGGGGAGTTCGACCATGTGGTGTACGCACTCGGGAACAACA
This sequence comes from Ilumatobacteraceae bacterium, assembly GCA_049318665.1. Classification (GTDB taxonomy): domain Bacteria; phylum Actinomycetota; class Acidimicrobiia; order Acidimicrobiales; family Ilumatobacteraceae; genus VFMC01. Next base: position 2,042 of record JBMOFX010000343.1, read on the forward strand.
TGTTCCACCACGGGGCCCTGTCGATGCTTCGACGGGTGAGCGGTCACGTTCATCTGCACGATGTTCGGTTGGTGAACTGCTACGCCGACGAACCGTGGCCCGAGATCGTCGCGTGGCAATACCCTGGCCGGTACTCCGACGAGGACCTGCGAGCGCTGACGGCGCCGTGGTCGCCGCTCGTCACGACACGAAGCGTCTTCCTCCTCGCGGACGTCGGTCGGCACGCCGCAGGTGTGATGGTCCATTCGCACCACGCCGCTTCCCTCGTTTCGCTGGATCTCGGTGTCCCGGTTCACCACGTCGGCCCGCTTGCCTGCCGGCCTCGGCCAGGGGTCCGTGAGCCCGATCCCCGTCTGGTCGTCAGCCTGGGCATCGTTGCTGAGACGAAGCAGTCATGGAAGGTCGCGGATGCCGCAACGCTGCT
>JBMOFX010000344.1:0-2463 GCA_049318665.1 Ilumatobacteraceae bacterium
ACTGCGGGAGTGTCTCGCTGATGCCGAACTCGGGGGAGAAGTAGGCGACGAGGTGGAGCGGTGAACCCTCGCGCGACTGGAACCAGCGTGGTTCGCTGATCGCTGCGTCGAGGCGGCTCTTGGCCTCGTGCGTAGCGTCGATGATCGCCGGGTCAGCAGCGAGTTCGTCCCACCGGGCGGGCTCGATGGTGGCGAGCAAGCGGAGCGGATCGCGGCCGGAGGCCTCCCACGCTGTTGGGTCGAGCCGAGCGAAGAGGTGTTGCGTGTCGCGGTCCCACGTCCAGTGCAGGTTGGTCGCAAGGTCGCCCAAGGCGGCGAGGGGTGCCGGCACGGCGGGCACGACGGTGAACTGGCGGACGGCTCGCATGGCGGTCGAGGGTAGTGGCCCGACCCCGAGCCGGTGTCACGCCCTTGTGAACTCTTGACGGGTTGCGTGGGCGTAGACCCCGAGCGTCGTGAGCGCGATGGCGTCCCAGGTGTAGGTGGTGTCGATCAGGTCGGCGGCGCGCTTGGTCATCGCTCCAGCGGCCTTGGCGTCGGTGAGTACCCCGGCGATCTGTTCCGCGAGGTCGTGGTGGTCGCCCGGCTCGAACAGCAACCCGGCCCCCGTTCCGTCGACGATCTCGGCAAGGCCGCCCGTGCGTGCGACGACCGTGGGGGCGCCCGCGGCCATGCCCTCCAACGCCACGATCCCAAACGGCTCGTAGAGCGATGGGATGACCACGCAACCGGCTCGCTGCAGCGTGGCGCGCAGCACGTCATCGGGTACGAAGCCCGCCAAGTCGACGATGTCGGTGACCCCCTCCACGTCGATCTGGGTCTGGAGTTCGCTCAGGTAACTGCCTCGCCCGGCGATGATGCAGCGGACGCCCGGGATCCGGCCGCGGAGCTCAGCCATCGCCCGCACGAGCACCTGGAACCCCTTCTCGTACTGCACCCGGCCCCACGCCACCACGAGCGCCTCACGAGGCGCGGGTGTCGCACCGGTCTTCCAGAGCGCCGGATCGACGCCGTTGGGGACGAGATGCACCTTGTCGGGTGGCAATTCGAACCCGCCGACCACCTCGCGCACCATGAACTTCGAACACGCGATGACCTCGCGAGCCTGATACGTGAGCCACCACTCCACCGCGTTGATGGCGGCCGGCATCCCCGGAGGGACATGACCACCGTGGCGGCCACGTTCGGTGGCGTGGATCGTCGCGACGAGGGGGACACCCCACAACGTCTTCAACGTGTCGCCCGCCCAGGCCACGAGCCAATCGTGGGCGTGGATGACGTCGGGGCGCCACGAGCCGAGCCGGGCGGTCGCGCCAACGAGCTGATGGTTCGCCGACGCCATGCGCGCGACCAAGTCGCCGTCGGGCAGCCACGGAAGATCGGTGTTGGCGCGCAACACCCGCACGCCGTCCACCACCTCGTCATCGGCAACCGGCGGCGTGCCTGGCTCGTGACGCTGCAGCGTGCACACCACGACCTCATGACCGTCGCGCACCATGGCTCGGGCGAGGCCGTCGACGTGCGCTGCGATGCCGCCGATCACGAACGGCGGGTACTCCCACGACAGCATCAGAACGCGCATCGCCGAGACCGTAGCGTTTGAGAACCGAGTCGTTCACCTACGCTCAGCAGGTGCTGCTTGCCGACCTCGACCTGCACCTCCTCGGGGAGGGCAACCATCGGCGGTTGTGGGAACTCCTCGGTGCGGTGCCCCAACCCGATGGGCGCACCCGCATGGCCGTCTGGGCGCCGAATGCCCGAGGGGTCGACGTGGTCGGCGACTGGAGCGACTGGGCCCCCGAGCCGCTGGCCCCCCAAGGTGCGTCGGGTGTGTGGGCCGCGATCGTCGAGGCGCAACCCGGGCACCGATACAAGTTCGTGGTGCACGGTGCCGACGGCCGTTCGGTGATGAAGGCCGACCCGATGGCCCGGGCCGCGGAGCATCCGCCAGCTGACGCGAGCGTCGTTGCTCGTACTGGTCACTACGACTGGGCCGATGGTGACTGGCTCGGCGACCGCCATCTCGCCCGCGCCGGCGGCGGTGTCGCACCACCACTCCGCATCTACGAGGTGCACCTCGGATCGTGGCGGAACGGGGCCAGTGACTACGTCACGTTGGCCGAGGCGCTCGCCCAGCACGTTCGCAGCCTCGGCTTCACGCACGTGGAGTTGCTGCCCGTGGCCGAGCATCCGTTCAGTGGCTCGTGGGGATATCAGGTCACCGGCTACTACGCCCCCACGGCGCGCTACGGCACCCCGGACGACTTTCGACGGTTCGTCGACATCCTCCACAACGCAGGCATCGGTGTGATCCTCGACTGGGTTCCGGCCCACTTCCCGAAAGACGAGTGGAGCCTCGGACGCTTCGACGGCACCGCGCTGTACGAGCACGCCGACCCCCGCCAGGGTGAGCATCCAGACTGGGGCCCGTACGTCTTCAACTACGGCCGCAACGAGGTGCGC
>JBMOFX010000345.1:0-2456 GCA_049318665.1 Ilumatobacteraceae bacterium
CCTCGACCTTCTCGTAGTGCTCGAGCTGCAAGGCGAACAGCTTGATCATCTCCATCGCGGGTCCGGCCGCACCGGCGATGGCAACACCGCTGAAACGATCGGCCTGCACGACCTTCTCCATGCCCCGGTGGCTGATCAGGTTGCCGCTGGTGGCGCGGCGATCGCCCGCCATCACCACACCGTCGGCGTAGCGCAAGGCGACACACGTGGTCGCGTGCGGCACATCGAGTCGTGCGGCAGCCGCCTCGGTCATGTCGGGAAGCGCTCCCCCGGCAAGACCCACTCGGCGGAGCAGGTCGGGGAACGACGAACCGGGATCGTCACCCGGCGTGAAGAACGGCATGGACATGACGGACTACTGTCCGCCCTTCTGCACGTAGGACTTCACGAAGTCCTCGGCGTTGGTCTCCAACACGTCGTCGATTTCGTCGAGCAAATCGTCGAGCTCGGCCTTCAACTTCTCACCGGTGGCCGTGGTGGCAGGCGCGTCAGCAACGTCCTGCTCGGTCCGGCTGGGTGCGGCCTTCGATTTCTGGGTTCGCTCTGCCATGGTTCGTCCGTCCCTGCGTCGTGTGGTCGTCTCGTGTCGTCAGGATTCCAGCCGGGCGAGCAGCTCGGCTGCGGTGTCGCTGTCGTCGATCAACCTAGCCACATGTTCCGACGTCCCACGCAGCGGTTCCATCATCGGCACGCGACGAAGCGGATCTCGGCCGATGTCGAACACGAGGCTGTCCCAGTTGGCCGCCACGATGTCGGTCGGCCACTTCGCGAGACATCGACCCCGGAAGTAGGCGCGGGTGGTGAGGGGCGGCTCAGTGATCGCACTCGCCACCTCCTCGGGCGTCGCCAGCGTCTGGAGACCGACGCGCGCGGCGAGATTCTTGTCCGGACGCATGTCGTGGTACTGCAGATCGAGGGCCTTGAGGCGACCATCGCCGCGCTTCACGCGGTGCCGCTCGGCGAAGCCTTCGACCACACGCCGCTTGGCCACCCAGTCGACCACGTCGGCCACCGACTCGGGATCGTGTTCGAGTCCGGTGAGCACCTGCTCCCAACGGCGGAGCACGTCGGCGCCCACCTCGTCGCCGACCGCTTCGAGTCCGTGCGAGCGCTCGTACTTCTTCGCCCGCTCGAGGATCTCCCACTGCAGTTCGAGCGCCGTCGCGCGGCGACCCGAGCGGAGCAGGATCGTGCGCTGCAGCGACGGGTCGTGGCTCACCTGGCGGATGGCACCGACCGGGTTGGCGAGCACCAGGTCATCGCCGAGCACGTCGTCTTCGATCATCGCGAGCACGATCGACGTAGCACCCACCTTCACGTAGGTGGCCACTTCGCTCATGTTCGCGTCGCCCACGATCACGTGGAGACGTCGGTACTTGGATGCATCGCAGTGCGGTTCGTCGCGGGTGTTGACGATCGGGCGCTTGAGCGTCGTCTCGAGGCCGATCTCTTCTTCGAAGAAGTCGGCGCGTTGGCTGATCTGGAACGGGATCTCGTCGGCCGCCGTACCGGGCAGTTCGCAGCCGACCTTGCCGGCGCCCACCACGATCTGGCGCGTCACGAAGTGCGGGGTGATCTGGCTGACGATCCGGCCGAACGGGGTCTCTCGAGCGAGGAGGTAGTTCTCGTGACAGCCGTAGCTGTTGCCCTTGCCGTCGGAGTTGTTCTTGTGGCAGATGATCTCGGCGCCCTCAGGCAGCATCGCGCGCGCCGCGGTCATGCTCAGCCGAACGATCTCCTCGGCCGCACGGTCGAACGCCACGATCTCTCGCGCATCACGACACTCCGGTGTGCTGATCTCCGGGTGAGCATGGTCGACGTAGTAGCGGGCGCCGTTGGTGAGCACCGCGTTCACGAGATGCGTCTCGATGTCGGGAGCGAGCGCGTCGTCGAGACTGAACCCGCGCGCGTCGTTACCGGGCTGCTCGTCCTCGAAGTCCCACCCGGTGCGCGACACGCGGTGTTTGGTGTGCGCTGCGAGATAGGCGTTGATCAGCAGCGACGACGCCGTGACCGGGTTGTTGTCGGCGCCGCGCACGATGATCCCGTACTCGGTCTCGATGCCGCACACCTTGGGGATCGCCATGGCTACAGGTACTGGCCGGTGCCGACACGCTCGATCGCGCGGCCGCCTTCGCGATCGGCGGGCGCGCGTCCCTTGACGAGCGTGCGGATGAACACGATCCGCTCGCCCTTCTTGCCGGAGATCTTCGCCCAGTCGTCGGGGTTCGTCGTGTTGGGCAGGTCTTCGTGTTCCTTGTACTCCTGCTTGATGGAGTCGAGGAGGTCTTGGGTCGACACGCCGCGCTCACCACCGGCGATCACCCGCTTGATCGCGAGCTTCTTGGCGCGGCGGACGATGTTCTCGATCATCGCGCCCGACGAGAAGTCCTTGTAGTACAGGATCTCCTTGTCGCCGTTCTGGTACGTCACCTCGAGGAACTGGTTGGCCTCGT
>JBMOFX010000346.1:0-2456 GCA_049318665.1 Ilumatobacteraceae bacterium
CACTGTTCACCCACCTGCGCGTCGAACAGAACATCGCGTTCGGGTTGCGCCACCTTGCTCGGGCCGCGCGTTCGCAGCGCGTCGCCGAGCTGCTCGACATGGTCCGCCTCGGCGACGTCGCTCGCCGCTACCCGCACGAGCTGTCGGGCGGCGAGCAGCAACGCATTGCGCTCGCCCGCGCACTGGCGCCGGACCCTGCGATCGTGCTGCTCGATGAACCGTTCGCCAGCCTCGACGAGACGCTGCGCGACGACGTCCGCAACGACGTGGTCGCCGCGTTGGCCCGGCAACGAACGCCCGCGGTGCTCGTGACGCACGATCGAGCCGAAGCGCTCACCCTCGGCCACCGCGTCGCAGTGATGCGCGCCGGTCGAGTGCTGCAGTGCGGTGAGCCCACCGAGGTGTACGAACGCCCGGTCGACCGCTTCGTCGCCAGCTTCCTCGCCACCACCTCGTTCATCGCCGAGCCCGACGGCTCCGTGCTCGTCGCCCGCCCCCACGACATCACGCTCGTGCCCGGCGGATCGGCGATCGTGGTCGATCACGCGTACCTCGGCGCCACCCATCGGTACACGGCTCGTCGCCCCGACGGGACCGAGTTCGTGGCCGATCACGCGTCACCCATGTTCGCGATCGGTGATTCGTGCGAGCCGACGTTGACCGCCGACCATCCACTGCATCGACTCTCCTGAAACGGGCCACGGCTACATTCGCTGCATCGAAAGCGATCGGGGAACAGCTGGTGTGACGGCAACGACCGTCGGCGCGCGCCCCTACTACCCCGCGCTCGACGGGCTGCGCACCGTTGCGGTCGTTGCGGTGATCCTCTTCCACGCCGGCACAGGTGTGCGCGGCGGGTGGCTCGGCGTCGACCTGTTCATGGCGCTGTCGGGTTGGCTGGTCACGTCGATCTTCTTCGAACGCATCGCTCGTGGCGGCGGTGTCCGCTACCGCAGCTACATCGCCGGGCGCTATCGCCGGCTGATGCCAGCCGTCGCGCTGATGCTCGCCGGGGTGAGCGTGCTCGCCGCGCTCGACCTCGTGGTGCTGCGGCGCGACGCCGTGCTCGGCGCACTCACGTGGACCTCCAACTGGGTGCAGCTCGCCGGGCCGAGTGGCTACTGGGCCACCGTGCAAGCACCCTCACCGCTCGAGCACCTGTGGTCGCTTGCGGTGGAAGAGCAGTTCTACGTGGTGTGGCCGCTCGTGGTGCTGGCCGTGCTGCGGTGGCGGCGTGATCGCCCCGCCGAATCACGCATTCGCTCCATCCGTCGCGCGGCGATCGTGGGCGCAGTCCTCTCGCTCGTGCTCGGCGTGGCCGGGTATGCGGCGGGCTGGTCGCTCGATGCGCTCTACCTCAACACGCTGGTGCGCGCGTTCCCCTTCCTCGTCGGTGCCGCGGTGGCTGGACGCACGCAGGTGTCCACCCGGCGCGTGGTCAACCACGGCATCGGATGGCTCTCGATCGCGGTGCTGGCGTGGCACGCACTGATGCTCACCGGCTCGCGGTCGATGTTCGCCGGTCGATTGCAACTGGTGGAGCTCGCGTGCGTGGGCGTCGTCATCTACATCGCCGGCATGCGCAACGGCGCGCTCGTCACGCGGCCGATGCGCGCCGTCGGACGTTGGTCGTACGGCATCTACCTCTTCCACTGGCCCGCGGTCGTCGTGCTGCGCGGTCACACCGAGCTGCGCGGCTGGCCCCTCGCGCTCGCCACGTGCGCGATCAGCGTGCCGATCGCGGCCGCGTCGTACCAGTGGGTGGAGAACCCGCTGCGCCGGGCCCCGTGGCTCCGCCCGCGCCGACGCGTCCCCGGCATCGTCTTCATCGCACCGGCCTTCACGCTCATCGCCGGCTGCGCCATGGTGGCGTCCACCCCCGTCGCCGCCCTGCCCGCCTCACCAACCGTCGTCACGTTGCCGACCCGTGCGGTGCTCCCTCCCGCCAGGCCGACCATCGGCGTCGCTGCGATTCCGACGCTCGGTCGATCGATCGCACCGGCCATCGGTGGCGCCGCCATCCCGTCGCCGATCGTGCCTCCCATCCCGACGGTCACCGTCGTCGGCGACTCGACCGCGATGGTGCTCTCCGACGCCGTCAACGAGTGGGCGAGCGCGAACCCCGAGCAATTGATCGCCGGGCGCGCCGCCGGGCCGGGCTGTGGATTGAGCGTGGCGACCGACGGCCGGCTGCACGACTTCTGGGGCTACGACGACGTGCGCGAGAAGATCGACCTCTCGGCCTGCACCGCGGGCGTCTGGGAGCCCCTCGCCGCGCAGCTCGCCGACCCCACGCGACGGCCCGATGTGCTCGTGGTGCAGGTGACCCCGTGGGACGTCACCGACATCGCATTCCCCGACGGACGCGTCGAGTCGATCCTCACGCCCGATGGGCTCACGATGATCCGCGACGCGTACGTCACCCTGGTGGAGCAGGCGACCTCGGTCGGGACGCG
>JBMOFX010000347.1:0-2452 GCA_049318665.1 Ilumatobacteraceae bacterium
GGAAACATCGGATGTGTCGGTGGCCAAGTGGGGCAATAGCCTGGCCGTCAGAATTCCCGCAGATGTCGCCCGGCGGGCGGGCATTCGGGTGGGCGACCGCCTGGAAGCGCGCCTGACGATAGACGGCGGTCTCTCGCTTCGGCCGGCCCACTGGGCTGAACTCGGGTACGCGGCACGGAGTCAGGTAGCGCCCTCTACGTTCTTGGCATGGACCATCCGGTGGAGCGACGCGAGAGACCTCAGAAGGTCCGTTCCTTCGTTGTTGCTCTGCTCGTCTCTCTCGGGATTCTCGTCGTCGGCGTGCCAGTCGCTTGGTACGCATGGATCTTCATAGATGCACGCAACGTCGCAGGTCGCACTTCCACGTTCCTGAAGGCCTGGCAAGCAGGCGACTACGAGTTGGTTGACGAGTTGCTGGACGATGACTGCTTCCAGACGGCGGAAGACCTCCGAGCCGTCCTGGGTGACTCGAAGATCACCGACTTCGACGTCGACCGGGGGCCGTACGCCTTCGGCACGGTCAGCCGCGGGTCGATCTCCTTCGACACGAACGACGTGCGGAACTTCGAGTTCAACTTCGAGCGTGAGAAGCTGTGCGGGCCAGTGCTCTGGACCCAGTCGCCGTTCGGGTGACCGAATCAACTGTCAAGCATCAACCGAAGTAACACAGCGTCGGGTGGGGCGGGTACGCGAAGCCCAGAAGATCCACCGACTCGATCGGTCTAGGATTCGCTCATGGGCACTCGACAAGCCGTTCCGCCGAGCGAGGCGGAGTGGCTTCCCGTCCCGCTTCGTCGGCTTCGCGCCCAACTCCTGATTCTCGTTCCGATCGCGACCATCGTCGCTGTCGCGATGGCGTGGGGCGAGCATGGGATCTTCTGGCCTGACGAGTTTTACCAGATCACCGAACCGGCACATCGGTGGGTGTTCGGCTACGGGTTCCGAGCATGGGAGTTCCAGGAGGGTCTCCGCTCATGGATCCTCCCGGGGGTGATGGGGGTGGTCTGGGCGATCGTCGATCGGCTCGGGGTCGACAGTGGACTCGGGTTCATGCGCCTGGCTCGACTGCTCGTCGCCTTGGGTGGTGTCGGAGCGGTCGCCGCAGCGATCACCTGGGCACATCGCACCCGTGGATCGCTGGCAGGTCTGCTGGCCGGAGTCATGCTCATCATCACGCCATTTGCGCTGTTGATGAACCTTCACACATTCGGCGAGACGGTCGCAGCGGCGCTGATCATGGTCGCAGCGCTCGCCGTTCCGGGTGGAGTTGCTGCAGCGCCTCACCCGCGACTCGTGACGCTCTGTGGCATCGCAGCCGGGTTCGCCATCCCGATCCGCCCCCAATCGGTGCTGCTGGTCGGAGGGTTCGTCGTCATGCTGCTGGTGGAGGGCCGACGGGACACTGCGCGACGGTTTGCCGTTCCCATCGGCGCCGTGATCATGCTCAGCGGCCTGATCGACTGGATCACGTGGGGCGTGCCGTTCGCGTCGTTCTGGCGCAACTTCCAGTTCCAGCTGATCGAGGGCGGTGCCAGCAAGTACTTCGGTTCGCACCCGTTCACCTTCTTCGCAGTTCACCTCCCGCAGACGTACGGCGTGTTCGGGGTGATCGTCGTGATGGGGTTGATCGCAGCTGCCTGGGTGATCCCCAAGCATGTGATCAACGTGGTCGCCTTCGTCTTCGTCCACTCGTTGATCGCGCACAAGGAGCTCCGGTTCGTCTACCCCGTCATCCCCTACGCGACCGCGGTCAGCGCAGTGGGGTTGTCGTACCTCGCTCAAAGAATTCACCTTTCCGTCGCTCCGCCGCCGGAGCCGGTTCGGCCTTCGGCGAAGGGCACGAAGAAGGGCGGCAAGCGAGACGCTGCTGCGGAACCTTCGGCGGCACCACCTCGGTCGACAACGGCTCCGCTCGCGATCGTCGGCGTCGTGATCACGTTGTTCGCCGTGCTTGGGGTGGTCCAGGCGCGTTCGTTGACCTTCGGCGACGCCGGCAACACGGTGTTCTGGGACGCCGACGCCAGTGTGTGGAACAACTCGGCAGGATGGAACCAGCTGCTTTCGGTCGCAGGTCAGCGTACCGAGACGTGTGGGGTGGCCATTGGTTCATCGAACCGTGGAGAAGGCACGATCCTCACCGGTGGCTTCGGCTACCTGCACCGCGACGTTCCGTTGTATTCGGTTGACGTCGCCGTCATCGCGGCCGCGCCCCCCGAGCTGCGAACCGTGAACGTCATCCTCATGGCCGAAGGCATCGAGCCCCCACCGGAATACACGATGGCGGCCACCGACCAGGGGGTGGCGATGCTCGTTCGTGACGGCGCGTGCGACCCGGTCCCACGTGAATACACCACCGACTTCCCGCGCCCGGGCGATTACTGACCGGCCACGAACACTGACCTCGATATCGCTGACCGCGGGCTGTCGGGTGGGGCTGTCGAGTGGGGCGGGT
>JBMOFX010000348.1:0-2452 GCA_049318665.1 Ilumatobacteraceae bacterium
TCGGCGCCGACGTGAGCCACCTCAACCTGCACAAGACGTTCTGCATCCCCCACGGTGGTGGCGGCCCCGGCGTCGGCCCCATCGGCGTGCGCGCACACCTCGCGCCGTTCCTGCCAGGGCACCCGCTCGACGAGCCGGGCATGTCACCGGTCGGTCCTGTGGCTGCTGCACCCCACGGCTCGGCGAGCATTCTGCCGATCTCGTGGGTGTACATCGCGCTGATGGGTGCCGACGGGCTGCGCGACGCGACCAGCACGGCGATCCTCAGCGCCAACTACATCGCGGTCCGTCTGCACGATGCGTTCCCCGTGCTGTACACGAACGGCAACGGCCGGGTCGCGCACGAGTGCATCATCGATGTGCGCCCGATCACCAAGGCCACCGGCGTCACGGTCGACGACATCGCCAAGCGGCTGATGGACCACGGCTTCCACGCACCGACCATGAGCTTCCCGGTGGCGGGCACGCTGATGATCGAGCCCACCGAGAGCGAGTCGCTGGCCGAGATCGAGCGGTTCTGCGACGCGATGCTGTCGATCCGCTCGGAGATCGATCAGATTCGCGACGGCATCTGGCCGCTCGAGCAGAGCCCGTTGCGTCATGCCCCGCACACCGCGGAGGATCTGCTCGGCGAGTGGGACCGTCCGTACTCACGAGAGCTCGGTGCCTACCCGGGCCGCACGGCCCGCGCCACGAAGTACTTCCCCCCGGTGTCACGCATCGATGCGGCACACGGTGACCGACACTTGGTGTGCAGTTGTGAACCGATCGAGGCCTATGCCCGCGAGGTGGCCGCCGCGGTACGGTGACCTCATGGCCGAGTACACGACTCCCCCGCCCGGATTGGGACTCGGTGACCTCCTCACCTTGTTCGCCGCGCCGATCAGTGGTGTCACCAAGTCCGTCCAGCAGTTCCAACGCGGCGTCAATGAGTTCCTCGCAGCCGTCGAGAACTTCAACGCCACGATGGAGCAGATGAACCAAGTGGCAGCGCGAGTGAATCGGATGCTCGACGATCTCGAACCACCGGTTCGTGCGCTGATGCCGCAGTTGACGCGCACGATCACCACGATGGACTCGGTGGCCGAGCAGTTCAGTGCGCTCCCGCGCGATCTCTCCCAGGTCCTCGACGTGCTGGGCGATCTGAGCCGCCGTCTGCAGCCCCTCGGTCAGCTCGCCGAGCAGGCGAGCGGACTCGGCTTCCTCCGCCAACTCGGCGGGATCCTCCCCGGTGTACGCACCGCCGAGCAACCGGCCCCGGCTGCACCGACGGCCAAGAAGAAGACGACGACGACGACGACGCCAACGGCAACGACGCCGACAACGACGACGGCCGCGAAGGCAAAGCCGCGCGCCAAAGCGCCCGCGAAGGCGAAGACGACGGCGACGCGCACGACGACGACGAAGAAGACCGCTGCCTCGCGCTGATCAGCGGGGGCGCACGTACGTGCCCTGCGCGACGGCGACTGGCCGATCGGGGTCGTCGGTCCAGGCGATCACGTTGCCGATGATGCTGCGCTGGCCGACGTGGTGCAGGTCGGCACGAGCGCGCAGCTCGGGTCCCTGTGCGGGCCGCAGAAAGCGGATCGATAGCTCACTCGTGAGGGTCATCGGCTCGATACCGATCGCCGTGAAGCAGGCGTAGTACAGCGCCGCATCGCAGACCCCGAAAACCGTCGGGCCGCTGATGATGCCGCCGGGCCGCAACACGACGCCCTCGGTGCGCATCAGCGCCACCGCCCAGCGCTCCCCCACCGACTCGCATCGATTGCCGGTGCCGCTGAACTCCCGCTCGAGGAACTCGTTGACCTCGTCGGCGGTGACGGCGCTCATGCCGGAGTGAACGGCGTGGGGACGACCGCGCCCTCGAGCAGTGTGCCGCGCACGTCGATCAGCACCGAGTCGCCAATCGTGATGGTCGGCTCGACGAACGCGAGGGCGATGCCGTGGCCAAGTACGGGCGAGAAGTTGCCGCTGGTGACCTCCCCGACACGGCGATCGCCGACCAGTACGACGCTGTCCGCCCGTGGTGGCCGTCGGCCTTCGGTCGCAATCCCACGCAGCAGGCGAGCCACACCGCGGTCGCGCTCGGCAAGCAAGGCCGCTTTGCCGCGGAAGTCGGGCTTGTCCCAACCGACGACCCACCCGAGCCCGGCCTGGAGTGGCGTGATGCCAGGGCCGAGCTCGTGGCCGTGCAACGGCAGGCCCGCTTCGAGTCGAAGCGTGTCGCGTGCGCCGAGTCCGGCAGGCGTGATGCCAGCAGCGACGATCGCCTCCCAGAGTGACACCGCAGCGTGGGCTGGCACGGAGATCTCCACACCGGGCTCGCCGGTGTAACCGGTGCCGGCCACCACGCACTCGGCGCCCTGCCACGAGGCTCGACCGACCCGGAATCGCCCGACGGCGGCCGCTTCCGGGACGACCGTGGCGAGCCGGCCGCGCGCGCCAGGTC
>JBMOFX010000349.1:0-2445 GCA_049318665.1 Ilumatobacteraceae bacterium
GGGGTGAACGGCAGCGAGGGCGAACACGACGACGGCATCGGCGAACGACTGGATGTCGCGGCTGCGGTCGACGCGCTCGCGCTGGCGATCGACGCGCCGATCTGGATCGCCGGGTACTCCTTCGGTGCCGCGGTCGGACTCGACGTCGCGCACCCGCGGATCGACGGCTGGTTGGCCGTGGCGCCGCCGCTTGCGGTGATGCCCGGGTCACGAGTCGCAGCGAGCGATCACCGTCCGAAGCACCTGCTCATCGCCGGCCACGATCAATTCAGCCCACCCGAGGCCACGGCGGACGCGACCCGCGACTGGCGCAACACCACCTCCACCGTGCTCGGCACTGCGGATCACTTCCTCGCCGGCCACCTCGGCGCCGTGAACGAGTGGGCCCGCGCGATCGTCATCGCATGACCCGAGCGGGCTGATCAGGCGACGGCAGCGTCGATCTCGTCGAGCACCTCGGGCGTGAGGAGCGGAAGCACCTCGATGGCCGCGAAGTTCTCGATCACCTGGCTGGCGCGACTCGCGCCGGTGATCACCGTCGACACGTTGGGGTTCGCTGCGCACCAGGCGATCGACAGCTGGGCGAGCGAGCAGCCGAGCCGATCGGCGATCGGCCGGAGCCGCTCGACTTTTGCCTGCGACTTTGCGTCGGAGAGCCGCTCGGCGAGCCACTCGTAGCCGCCGAGCGCGCCACGCGAGTCGTCGGGGATGCCCGAGGCGTACTTGCCCGTGAGCAGACCGCTCGCCAGCGGGCTCCAGATCGTGGTGCCGAGGCCGATGTCTTCGTAGAGCCGCTTGTACTCGGTCTCCACCTTGCGGCGGGTGAGCAGGTTGTACTGCGGCTGCTCCATCACCGGCTTGTGCAGGTGGTGGCGCTCGGCGATCTCCCAAGCGGCACGGATCTCGTCCGCGCTCCATTCGCTGGTCCCCCAGTAGAGCGCCTTGCCCGACGAGACGATGTCGCTCATCGCCCACACCGTCTCCTCGATCGGGGTGTTCGGATCGGGCCGATGGCAGAAGATCAGGTCGATGAAGTCGGTGCGCATGCGGTCGAGCGAGTGATCGATGGCCTGCATCAGGTACTTGCGGTTGAGCGTGTTCTGCATGTTGGGCAGGCGCCCGTGGATGCCCCAGAAGAACTTCGTGCTGAGCACGTAGGTGTGTCGGGGCCAGCCGAGCTGATCGATGACGCGACCCATGATCGCCTCGCTCTCGCCACCCGCGTACACCTCAGCGTTGTCGAAGAAGTTGCTGCCGGCGTCGTAGGCGGCCTGCATGCATTCGAGTGCCAGGTCATCCTTGAGCTGCGTGTCGAAGGTGACCCACGAACCGAACGAGAGGACAGAGACCTGGAGGCCACTACGGCCGAGGCGGCGATACTGCATGCGAGGGGTGCTCATCCCTCGGACGCTAACGCCTCTCGCGTCGCGACCAGTCCCCGGACACCGGCCGGGCCCACACCGCAGCACCCGCCGATCAACCGGGCTCCGGCCGCAACCCACGCTGCAGCGCGCTCCGACAGGTGGTCGTCGCCGTCGCCGATCCAGCATTCACCGACCGCGTCCCAGGTTCGCCCGTGATTGGGGTAGACGACGAACGGCAGCGGGCCCCCGGCCGCCGACCGCAGGAGCGACTCGACGTGGATGGGTGCCGTGCAGTTGACGCCGATCGCCACCAACGCAGGCGACAACTCCAACTGACGAACCACTGCGGCGAAGGGGTCACCGGCACAGGTCGTCTCGCCGTCGCGACATGACAGCGTGAGCCAGCCCGCTGGTGCGCCGACGCGGTCGAGCTCGTCGAGGATGATCTCGGCCTCGATGATGCCGGGGATGGTTTCGACCGCGATCAGGTCGGGGCCGCTGTCGACGATGACGGCGATGCGCTCACGGTGGAACGCCTGCACGGCGTCCCACGACGCGTCGTAGCGCCCGTGGTACTCGCTGCCGTCGCCCAACGTTGCGCCGAAGGGACCGATCGATGCGGCCACCACGACGTCCGCATCGCCATCGACCGCCCGGTGAGCGAGATCGGTGGTCGATCGCAACGCTGCCACCGCTTCCGATCGACTCAACCCCGCACCCTCGAAACCTGCGACGCTCGCCTGGTAGCTCGACGTGATGATCACCTCGGCTCCCGCTTCGACGAACGAGCGGTGTGCCGCCACCACCACATCGGGTTCGTCGATGACCAGCTGAGCGGTCCACAGCAGCCCGCCCGACGCTCGACCGAGCTCACCCAGCGCCGTCGACAAGCCACCATCCACCACCGTGAACGGCGTCCGCAGCAGGTTCATGCGGGCCGCACGGTGATGCCTGCGGCACTCATCGCGACCTTGGCCTCGCGGATGGTGTGCTCGCCGAAGTGGAAGATGCTCGCGGCGAGCACGCCGGTGGCACCGCCCTCGATCACACCCTGCGCGAGGTGATCGAGCGTGCCGACGCC
>JBMOFX010000350.1:0-2414 GCA_049318665.1 Ilumatobacteraceae bacterium
TCGTCGATGCGCAACTCGACCTTGCTGATCTTCCGGCGCGGCGCCCACGCGATCCCGGCGACAGCCACGGTGCCTGCCTTCAGCTTCTCGCCGCGCGCTGGCACGTCGATGCGCGACTGCGTCTTGATCGGCGCCTCGCGTGACCACCCGCGCGGCACCCAGTAGCCCTCGGCCGCATCCCAGGTGGTGAGCTCGATCTTCTCGAGCCACTTCGTTGCGCTCACGTAGCCGTAGAGCCCGGGGATGATGAGCCGGGCCGGAAAGCCGTGCCGGAGGGGGAGTGGTTCACCGTTCATGCCCACGGCGATGAGTGCATCTCGACCGTCGAGCGCGGCCTCGATCGGGAAGCCGCAGGTCCACCCGTCGACCGAGGTGGAGAACACCTGCTCCACACCGGACTGGACGCCGGCTTCGGTGAGGACGTCGGCGAGGAGGACGCCCTGCCACACCGCATTGCCGACGAGGTCGCCGCCGATCTCGTTCGAGACGCACGAGATCGTGACGACGCGCTCGACCTGTGGGCGATCGAGAAGATCCTGATAGGTGAGCGTGAGGGGCCTGTCGACCATGCCGCCGATCTGCACCGACCACCGACCGACGTTGATGCGGGGCACCGACAGCGCGGTGTCGATGAGGTAGAAGTCGTCGTTCGGGGTGATGAACGGCGTGACCGGACTGACCGTCGCCGTCGGCGGGATCGGTGGAGCGGCCGAGCTCACGTCGCTCAACCCCGGCGTGCCAGCGGTGGTGTCGAGCGGCGGCAACGTGGACGGCGCCGCGTCGGCCAGGTCGGTGAGACGGCGGCGTTCGAATGAGCGGGCGACGCCAGCGGTGACGACGGCGACACCAGCGGCGCCGGCAGTCGTGGTGACGAAGCGTCGTCGGTCCCACCCCGATGGCGCCCGGGAGGATCCGGGTGTCTCGGCGGGTCCGTCACCGGCGCGCACCACGCGGAGCAGGCCCCACAACACGACACCGCCGACCGCGCCGGCGATGACGGCCGGGATCGCGGCGCTCGCCCCTTGCCCTGGCCGGCCGACGGCGATGACGGCGCCGAGCACGCTGAACATCGCGAACGACACCCAACCGACGAGTGGGCGCAGTCGAGCGACTGCTCCGACCACGAGGCTCAGCAAGCCGATGACGACGAGCATGCCAGCCCGCAGCGCGGTTTTGTCGTTGGTGCCGAAGGCGCTGATGGCCAGCGTCTTCAACCAGTGCGGTGTGTGATCGATGAACTCGCTGCCGACAGCGTTGAGGGGCGAGTCGACATCGATGATCGCCGCGACCACGAGCCCAGCCGCGAGCGCCGTTGCGGCGGCGACGAGTCCTGCGACCGGTCCTGTCCACGCGGGCGCACGCAGCGAATCCCGCCGAGGCGCGCCAGGATCGACCTCGAGCACGTCGGCAGGTTCACTCACAGCATGACTCCGGAGCCGCGGGGGTCGCCGGACGACACTTGATCAACGCGCGTCGATGGGTGCGTAATCGCGCTTGTCGACTCCGCTGTACCACTGGCGTGGCCGGCTGATCTTCTGGTCCTTGTCCTCCAGCAGCTCCTGCCAGTGCGCCAGCCAACCGACGGTCCGCGGGATCGCGAACAGCACGGTGAACATCGCGACCGGGAAGCCGAGCGCCTGGTAGATCAGCCCCGAGTAGAAGTCGACGTTCGGGTAGAGCTTGCGGTCGATGAAGTACGAGTCGCTGAGCGCCGCGTCCTCGAGTGCGAGCGCGATGTCGAGGAGCGGGTTCTTGCCGGTCACATCGAACACGTCGTACGCCGCCTGCTTGATGATCGCGGCCCGCGGGTCGTAGTTCTTGTAGACGCGGTGGCCGAATCCCATCAGGCGGCTGCCCTTGCCGCTCTTCACCTCGGCGATGAACGCCGGAACGTTCTCGATCGACCCAATGTCGGCGAGCATGCGCACCGCACCCTCGTTCGCGCCGCCGTGGAGCGGGCCGTACAGCGCCGATGCCGCGGCCGCAGCCGCCGAGTACGGGTCGGCGTGGCTGGATCCGACGACCCGCATCGCAGTGGTGCCGCAGTTCTGCTCGTGGTCGGCATGGAGGATGAACAGCACGTCCATCGCACGCTCGAGCCGCGGGTCGATCTCGTAGTCGTCGCCCACCCGCCACATCATGTTGAGGAAGTTGGAGGGGAAGCTGAGGCTGTTGTTGGGGTAGACGAACGGCAGACCGACGGAGAAGCGATACGCCATCGCTGCGAGCGTGGGGGTCTTCGCGATGAGCCGCAGGATCTGCTTGTCGCGCGTGCTCTTGTCGGCGATCTCCTTCGCATCGCTATAGAAGGTGCCGAGCGCGGCGAGCGAGCTGACGAGCATGCCCATCGGGTGTGCGTCGTAATGGAAGCCGTCGACGAACCGCTTGCGCATGTTCTCGTGGATGAACGTGTG
>JBMOFX010000351.1:0-2410 GCA_049318665.1 Ilumatobacteraceae bacterium
GGTCGTCTCGACCTCGACGCCGAGCTGGCTCGCTGGACTGCGGTCGACACTGCGGACCAGTGATCGCCGCGTCCGCGGTCACGCCGAGGCGCTGAGCACCGCTTCGGCGCAGCGCCGACCGGAGTACATCGCACCCTGGATCGAGCCGGTGTCGCGATGATCGCCGCACACGAACACCCCACCGCCGAGAGCCACCGCGCGCTTCGGATGGAACGGGGGTGACTGGTCGGGCTGACCGTGCTCGATGCGGTAGGTGCGGAGGTGTCGCCACTGGTCGACCTGCGGCCCCCACCAGGAACGCAACTGCGTGCGCACGTCGACGTCGAGTTCGGTGGTGGTGGGTGGCGCCGGGACGGCCGCGGCCACCAGGTGTCGGCCGGCGGGCGCGTACGACGACGCAACGTTGCTCATCACCGCGACGTTGAGTGCCGGACCCATGCCGTCGCCGTTGAGCATCACGTACTTGGTCGGCGTGGGCGCCGTCGGTGCGTCGAAGTACACACACGCCACCGGTCTCGATCCGACCGGGGGCAACCCGAGGAGCCTCGACGCTGCCGGACCCTCCACCGCGACGACGACCGACGTGGCATCGAGGGCCGTCCCATCGGCGAGCCGAACGGTCGTGCCGTCGATCGCCACGACGCTGGTGTCGAGCGACACCGTGCCAGGACGCAGTCGTCCAGCGAGCTGTGCGGGGATCTCGCCCATGCCATTGGCCGGCACCGCCGACGAGCCCTCCGACAACGATCGGAAGATCACGTCGAACATCCGCGCCGAGGTCGACAACGCCGGGTCGAGCTGGATACCGCCGAACAGCGGGCGGAAGAACCGGTCGATGATCGCCTGCGAAAAGCCACGTTCGCGCAGCATGTCGAGCGTCGACGCGTCGCGGCCGCGGAGCAGATCGGCGGCGTGACCCGAACGGACGCGATGCCGGAGCGACGCGATGCGCACCTTGTCGCCGATCGTGCCGATCGGTGCCGTCGCAGTGGCAGCCACCGTGAGCGGACGACGGAACGGATCTCCGACCGTGCGGAATCGGCCGTGGCGATGGACGAGTGCTCCTGGTTCGAAACTGCGGAGCTCGAGCGCGTCGTAGTCGAGCTGCACCTGCGCCTCGGGGTACGCAGTGAGGAGCACCTGGAACCCGCGGTCCAACAGGAATCCGTCGACGAGGTCGGTTCGAACGCGGCCACCCACCCCATCGGATGCTTCGAGCACCCGGACGGTTCGACCGGCAGCCTGCAACGTGCGTGCTGCGACGAGCCCGGCGAGTCCGGCGCCGACGACGATCACATCGGCGGACGCGTCGACGGGCGCGTCGTTTGGCGTCATTTCCCCAGCAGCGCGCGCAGCGCGATCTCGAGGGTCGGGTGCTGGAACGTGAAGCCACTCCGCTCGAGGACGGTCGGGACGACCCGCTGGCCGGTGAACAGCAACGCGTCAGCGAGTTCGCTGCCGAGCAGCGCCTTCGGCCCGAACGACGGGATCGGCAGGAACGTGGGTCGGCCGAGCACTGAGCCGAGGGTCGTCGTGAACTCAGCATTCGTGACCGGGTTGGGTGCCGTCAGGTTGACCGGTCCGGACACGTCGCCCTCGAGGAGTGAGGTGATGGCGGCGACCTCGTCGGGGAGCGAGATCCAGCTCTGCCACTGCCCGCCCTTGCCGAACTTGCCACCGAGACCGAACTTGAACAGTGGGAGCTGCTTCTTGAGCGCGCCGCCCGCCGCCGTGAGGACGATCCCCGTACGGAGGTGCGCGGTGCGGACGCCTGCCTCCTCCGCAGCCGCAGTGGCCGCCTCCCACTGGACGCAGATGCTGGCGAGGTAGGTGTCACCGGGGTTTGGCGTCGACTCGTCGAGCTTCTCGTCGCCACGCGGGCCGTACCAGCCGATCGCGGAACCGGACAGAAACACGGCGGGCTTGGTGTCCGCCGCAGCAATCGAGCGCGCCAGCAACTCGGTGGTCTGAAGACGACTGTCGAGCAACTCGCGCTTGTAGTCGTCGGTCCAACGGTGGTCGCCGATGCCCGCGCCCGACAGGTTGATCACCGCATCGACACCGTCGAGCGCGCTCGGAGCGAGCGTGCCCGCAGCAGGATCCCAGGTGAGTTCACCCTCACCCGAGGCAGGACGACGCACGAGTCGAACGACCGTGTGCCCGCCATTGCGAAGATGGCCGACGAGCGCCGTGCCGATGAGACCGGATGAACCCGAGATGAGAATGCGCACGACTCCGACGCTACGGCCGGCTGAAGCAACGTGCGTGATCGCGCGCTGAGCTCGCGGTCGGGGGAGGTGAGAATCATCCCTCGCCCATCGCGTGGGACGCGTAGGCTCCCCCTATGTCTGACCTCACGCCGGGGCTCCCCAGCCCCACGGGTCCCATGCCTCCGCCACCGCCGCCACCG
>JBMOFX010000352.1:0-2404 GCA_049318665.1 Ilumatobacteraceae bacterium
CGCTGCTGTGGCAGCACCTGTTCTGGATCTTCGGTCACCCCGAGGTGTACATCCTGATCCTGCCCAGCTTCGGCATCGTCAGCGAGGTGCTGCCGGTGTTCGCCCGCAAGCCGCTGTTCGGGTACCGCTTCGTCGTGTTCTCGGGCGCCGCGATCGGCTTCCTCGGGTGGGGTGTGTGGGCCCACCACATGTTCGCCTCAGGGCTCGGGCCGGTCTCGGTTGCGGTCTTCTCGGTTGCCACGATGCTCATCGCGATTCCCACTGGCGTGAAGATCGTCAACTGGACCCTCACCCTGTGGGGCGGCAAGATCTGGTTCAGCACGTCGATGCTGTTCGCCATCGGTCTCATCGTCGAGTTCACCATCGGCGGACTCTCCGGCGTCACGCACTCGGTGGCCCCGAGTGACACGCAACAGACCGACACGTACTACATCGTCGCCCACTTCCACTACGTGTTGTTCGGCGGCGCAGTCTTCGGCATCTTCGCCGGCTTCTACTACTGGTGGCCGAAGATCTTCGGCAAGCTCCTCAACGAGCGGCTTGGCAAGTGGAACTTCTGGCTGATGGTGATCGGCATGAACCTCACCTTCGGCCCGATGCACATCATCGGCCTCCAAGGGCAGCCCCGACGCATGATGAACTGGACCGAGGCCCGCGCGGGCGAAGGTTTCTTCAACCTCGGCTTCTGGAACCAAGTGGCATCGGCCGGGTCGTTCATTCTCGCCCTCGGTGTCGGTGTGTTCCTGGTCAACGTCGCCTACACCCACCTGAGCAAGAAGGTCGGCCCGGCGCCGCTCGACCCGTGGGACGCTCGTTCGCTCGAGTGGATGACGTCGAGCCCGCCGAAGGAGCACAACTTCGACTCGGTGCCGACGATCCATGCGCTCGACGAGTTCTTCCATCGCAAGTACGAAGAGGATCCCGAGACCGGTGAGGTCCGCAAGGTCGCGACGGCCGAGGAGATCCTGGGCGAGCTCGAGGCCAACGCCGACAAGCACATCCACTTGCCGTCGCCCTCGTACTGGCCGATCGTGCTTGCCACCGGCCTGCCGTTGATGGCCTACGGCATCATCTACACGCGCTACCTCGCCGTGTTCGGCGGCGTGGTGGTGCTCCTCGCGATGTTCGGCTGGGCGCTCGAGCCGTCCGTTGCCGACGACGAAGACTTCGATCCGCCCGCCGAAGGCGGCGCAACCAAGGAGTTGGCGACCATTGGCTGACATCGCGGTCCACACGCCCCACGCGGACGAGCACGCCCATGACGACCATGGTGCTCACGCGACCTCGACGGGGCTCAGCAACAACAAGATGGCGATGTGGCTGTTCCTCGGCAGCGAGTGCTTGCTGTTCGGCGGTCTGATCTCCACCTACATGCTGTACCGGGGTCGTCACACGGCGAACCTCGGCCCCGACCAGGTCTTCGACATCCCGTTCACCTCGGTCAGCAGCTTCGTGCTGCTGATGAGCTCGCTCACGATGGTGCTCGCGGTCAGCGCTGCGAAGCGCAAGGACGACCACAACACCAAGCTCTGGCTCGTCATCACCGCGCTGCTCGGCGCCACCTTCCTTGGTGGGCAGGTCTACGAGTTCACGGCGTTCTACCGTGAGGGTCTCGGCTTCACGACCAGCCTCTTCAGCTCGAGCTTCTACACACTCACCGGATTCCACGGCGTCCACGTCGCGGTCGGCATCATCATGCTGTTGGCGCTCGTCGGCATTCTGTCGCGGAGCAGGGTGCCGGGTGACAAGGCCGAGGTGGTCGAGTTGATCGGCCTCTACTGGCACTTCGTCGACATCGTGTGGATCATCATCTTCACGCTCGTCTACCTGATCCCGTCGTGAGCGAGGCTTCCATGACCACTGTCGATCACCTGCTCACCGACGAGCACGAGCACGGCGGCCACGAGGCCGACGCGCACGAGGAGCACAGCGACGCGTACTACGTGAAGGTCGCCCTGGTCCTTGCTTTCATCACCGCGCTTGAGACCTCGACGTACTGGATCGACTTCGGTGTGCTCTTCATGCCGATGTTGCTCGGCATGATGGTGATCAAGTTCGTCATGGTCGTGTCGATCTTCATGCACCTGAAGTTCGAGAACAAGCTCTTCAGCTACATCTTCTACTCCGGGCTGATCCTGGCGATCCTGGTGTACGCGGCCGCGCTGGCGACCTTCCTGTTCTTCTCACCTACCTGACCTTCGCAAAGGGCGGCACCGTGTTCGCCGAAATCATCCCTTCGGTCGACCCCTGGCGGTTCCAAGCGCACCCAGAAGTCTGGGTGCTGGTCGCGTTCTTTGTCGGCGCCTACGTCTACATGGCACGGGTGATCGGGCCGCGAGCCGTACCCGCCGGGGTGGCACCCGTCAGCCGCAAGCATTGGTTGTGCTTTGTCGGTGCGATCGGC
>JBMOFX010000353.1:0-2396 GCA_049318665.1 Ilumatobacteraceae bacterium
CCGCGATCACGGGGTGCGCTATCTCAACACCAGCGTCGAGGTGTGGGACCCCTACATCGACCTCGCGAACACACCGCCCCTCGCGCGCACGCTCTACGTGCGGCACATGGAGCTGCGCCGAATGCTGCGATCGTGGCCCGACAACGCCGGACCCACCGCAGTGCTCGAACACGGAGCAAACCCGGGCATGGTCAGCCACCTGGTGAAGCAGGCGCTGCTCGAGATCGGCACGGCGATGATGCATGACGGCCTCGGGGGCGACGACCTGGCCACCGCACTCGCCCACGCAGCCGACACCGGCACCGGGTTCAACGTGCTCGCGATGCACACGGGCACGAAGGTGATCCATATCGCAGAACGCGACACCCAGATCACCGACCAACCGAAGCGACCGAACGAGTTCGTCAACACGTGGAGCGTCGACGGTCTCTACGAAGAGGGCATCGCGCCGGCCGAGCTGGGGTGGGGCACGCACGAGATCAAGCTGCCGCCGAATGCCTACGTCCACACCGGCGAAGGCCCGCGCCACCAGATCGCGCTCGCCCAACCCGGGATGGAGACCTGGGTCCGCAGCTGGGTGCCGAGCGGCGAGATCCGCGGCATGGTCGTCCGCCACGGCGAGGCGTTCACCATGTGCGAGCACCTCACCGTCACCGACCCGATCACCGGCAACGACCTCTACCGGCCCACGGTGCACTACGCCTACCACCCGTCCGACGCAGCGATCAGCAGCTGCCTCGAGCTGCGCATGCGCGGCTGGGAGATCCAACCCGAGCAGCGCATCCTCAACGACGAGATCATCAGCGGCCGCGACGAGCTCGGGGTGCTGCTGATGGGCCACCCGTACAAGGCATGGTGGACCGGCTCACTGCTGTCGATCGAGGAGGCACGCGCGATCCTGCCGAACCAGAGCGCCACCACGCTTCAGGTCGCGGGCTCGATCGTGGCCGCCATCTCGTGGATGATCGAGCACCCGAACGAAGGGGTACGGGTGCCCGACGATCTGCCGTGGGATGTGCTCCTCGAACGCACGCGGCCGTACCTCGGCACCTTGCACTCCGGGCCCGCCGACTGGGATCCGCTGTCGAGCCGCCGCGACGTGTTCGCCAACTTCAGCGACGAACGCGACGGCCTCGACCTCGACGATCCCTGGCAGTTCACCAACTTCCTCACTCGCTGACCACCATCCGCGTCGCCCGGACGGAGGCTGCTACGTTTCGCGGCCGAATGACCATGCAGCCGGGGCTCGTGAAGGCCCCGCCAACCTCGTGGGGGCCCATGAAACAGGACAACATCCGTCGCCTCGTCGCCGAACTCATCGGCACGTTCTGGCTCGTCTTCGGCGGTGTCGGCACCGCCGTGTTCGCGATCATCACCAGGGGCACCGCTGACGCCGACGGCTGGACCCGCGGCGTCGGCCTCACCGGCGTGTCACTCGCGTTCGGCCTCACCGTCGTCACCGGCGCCTACGCCTTCGGCCACATCTCGGGTGGCCACTTCAACCCGGCGGTCACGCTTGGCCTGGTGGCCGGCAAGCGCTTCGCAGCGAAGGACGCGCCCGCCTACATCGCTGCGCAGATCGTCGGCGGCATCCTCGCGGCAGGCGCGATCTGGACGATCGCCAACGGCGTTCCCGGCGGCTTCACGAACACCACACCCGGGAACCTCGCCTCGAACGGCTACGGCACATCGGGCACCCGCAACTTCTACGACCTCGGGGCCGTGCTGTTCGCCGAGGCACTCCTCACGTTCGTGTTCCTGCTCGTGATCATGGGCGTCACGCACAAGAAGGCAGCCGCCGGCTTCGGGGGCCTCGCGATCGGCTTGGCGCTCACACTCATCCACCTCATCAGCATCCCGATCAGCAACACCTCGGTGAACCCGGCCCGGTCCATCGGACCGGCGGTCTTCGAAGGTGGCGACGCGCTCGGGCAGCTCTGGGCCTTCATCGTCGCCCCGATCGTCGGCGCGGTGCTCGCCGGCTTCGTGTACAGCTGGCTCGCCCCGAACGTCGCCGAGGACGAGGCATCCGCCGCGGCCTGACTCGGTTCCTCGACCGTCATCCGGTCGGCATCGCGAAGGTTCATTGCCGAAGCGGTGCCGACCGGGTACAGTCCCCTGCGTCATGCGCACCCACGGCCTCCTCCTTCTGCTTATGTAGGGCGAGCGCCACCATCACGCGCCCGCCCGCACCCCCCGCCGAACGGCAGGGGGTTTTCGCTTTTTCCGGCCCGAATCTCTCCCCGAATCACTGAACCGAATCTCTGAACCGAATCTCCGAAGGACAACGACATGCCTCCCGCCAACGTCACCCCCACGCCGATGCCGTTCCACAAGTACCGACGGTTCGTGCCCGTGGTGCTCGCCGACCGAACCTGGCCCGACCGCGTCATCGA
>JBMOFX010000354.1:0-2389 GCA_049318665.1 Ilumatobacteraceae bacterium
ACCGCGATGCAGGGAAGCGCGAGCGCCCACAGATCACGACGAGCGACAAGCCCGCGGCGCAGGCCGAGTACCGCTCCGATAACGGCCAGCGGTGCGAGAAGCCAC
Source organism: Ilumatobacteraceae bacterium (assembly GCA_049318665.1). Taxonomy (GTDB): domain Bacteria; phylum Actinomycetota; class Acidimicrobiia; order Acidimicrobiales; family Ilumatobacteraceae; genus VFMC01. The sequence goes on from JBMOFX010000354.1 coordinate 106, forward strand.
CACATCACGATCCCGGCCCACGAGGCCCACCGGTAGCGCTCCTCGCCGACGTCTTGCTGCACGAGATTGCCGAGCCCATAGAGATCGAGCGTGCGGCCGATGCGTGCCGCGGTGACGCGCGGCAGGTCGCCGACGTGGTCACGGACATATGCGAGAGCGAGCGAGCGTTGGCGGACCGACCGCACCGAGGGCTCCTCGTCCATCCGGTATGCAGGGTCCGATACCACGCACAACACCGACCACCCACCGAGGGCCTCACCACGAAAGGTCGCGTCGCAGTTCGCTCCGAGCAGCGTGGTGCCATCGTTCGTGGTGAGCGTGACAGGTCGTTCGAAGCGGGCCATGTTGAACACGACCCACGGCGCGACCACAACGACGGCACCGAGCACCACGAGCGCCGGTCGCACGACCGTTCGCCACCGCCAACCGGCAGTGGCCCAGACGAGGAGCGCCACGCCGACCGCGAGCAACGCAAGTTCGCTGCGCGCCAGTGCACCGAGGCCCGTGCACGCTCCCAGAACCACCAGCGACCAGCGGCTCGCATGTTCGTCGGCGATCACCCGCAAGGTCACGAGGAGCACCACGCACACGACGAACACGCTCACGCTCTCCGACATCACCAGCCCGTCGTTCATCCACAGGTTCGGGTAGATCGCCGCGATCGCTGCCGCGACCAGGCCGACGCGGTCACCGCCAACCCGTCGGCCGAGCAGACCGATCAGCAACACCGTGACGATGCCGAACAACACGGTGACCAGCCGCATCCACGGCACCGGGTCGGACCCGCCCGCCACCGGAGCGAGCAGCAGCGACGTCAACGGCCCGTGCTCGACCCCCGGCTGATCGACGAAGATCTCCCGAAACCAGATGCCGCGCGCCAACTGCTGCGCCTGACCTGCGTAGTACAGCGAGTCGTTGAGCAACAACGGCTGGCGCCACTTGTCGACGATCAGCACACCCACCCGCCACGTCGCGGCGACGGCGACGATGATCAGCAAACGGGCTCGGAAGCGACGCTCGGGGTGCAGAGAAGGGCTGGTCATGGTGCGGATCCGAACGAAACCGAGCCTAGTGGCGTCGATACAGTCGGGACCGTGAGGGGGCACATCGACCACGTGGCACTGACGCGCCATCTCCCGGCGCTCGACGGTCTGCGCGCACTCGCCGTGATCGCCGTCATCGCGTTTCACCTCGGCTGGATCTCCGGCGGGTTTCTCGGCGTCGATCTGTTCTTCGTCCTGTCCGGCTTCCTCATCACCTCGCTGCTACTCAGCGATGCCCGTGGCGAGGGCGGCATCGACCTTCGTGCGTTCTGGGCACGACGGTTCCGTCGCCTGCTCCCCGCCGTGGCACTCACGATCGGCGGTGTGCTCGCATGGCTCGCGGTGTGGGGCACTGCGGCCGAGCAGGCGAATGCACGCGACGACGCGCGCTGGGCGATCCCGTATCTCGCGAACTGGCATCTGATCGCACAGGCCCGCGACTACTGGGCAACGGCGGTCGAGCCGTCGGTCTTCACACATCTGTGGAGCCTGGCCGTCGAGGAGCAGTTCTACGTCCTGTGGCCGCTGGTGGTGTGGGTCCTCGTTCGGCGAGGCGGACCGACCCGTCGGCTCGTGTGGGTGACCGGTGCGCTCGCCGCTGCCTCATGGGTGGCGCTCGTCGTGCTGCACGACCCGTCGAATCCCAGCCGGGTGTACCTGGGCACCGACACACGTGCGTTCGCACTGCTCCTCGGCGCACTCGCCGCGCTGCTCCCCCTCGCCCGCCGTCCGGCCGATCGACGCTCCGAGGCGGTGGCCGGGCTCGCGATGCTCGGGCTGTGCGTCCTGTGGGTCGTCGGAGGCGACCTTCGCGACTGGCTGCTGCGCGGCGGCTTGCTCGTCCACTCCGGGTTGGCCGTGACACTGATCGCACTCGTCGCCGCCGACCGAACTTGGCTCGGGCTGCCACTTGGCACCCGCCCTCTGGTGTGGATCGGACAGCGATCGTACGGCCTGTATCTGTGGCACTGGCCGGTACTCGTGCTCATCCGCCCGCGCACGCCCAACGTGCCTGCCGCGGTGCGCGACGTGATCATCATCGCCATCAGCGTTGCGTTGGCCGAGTTGTCGTACCAGTGGATCGAGCATCCGATCCGCCGACGAGAGGGTTGGGCAACCGGCCAGCGCGCGGCGCGAGCCACGGCGGGGCTGATGCTGATTGCCGCTGTCGTCGCGCTGATCGCGCCATCGGGCCGCGGGCATGTGGCGAGCTTCGATCTGGCGAGCATCGCCCCGGTGCC
>JBMOFX010000355.1:0-2388 GCA_049318665.1 Ilumatobacteraceae bacterium
CAGGTGCGCGTGGCGTTGGGGTTGGTGATCGAGAAGCCGGCCTGGTTGAGGCCGTCCTTGTAGTCGAGCGTGGCGCCTTCGAGCAGTTGCTTCGATGCCTGGTCGACCACCACGAACACAGGTGCGTCGTCGGGACCGAAGGTGGCCTTCTCGTCGTCGGCGGCGAAGTCACCGTCGAAGAACATCTCGTACGAGAAGCCACTGCATCCGCCGGGACGGACCGCCACGCGCAGGGCGAGGTCGGTGGCGCCTTCGGCTTCGAGCAGCTCCTTCACCTTGGAAGCAGCAGTGTCGGTGAGGGTGATCACGATGGGTTCTCCTAGCGAATCGGCTGAACCGTGGGTCAGCGGGGAGTGTAACGCGCACGGCCCGTAGAATCATTCCGTGGACGCACCCCGGCAAGCCCAAGTGCCGCCGTCTCGTGAGCAGGTCATCGACCTCCTCCGGTCGGTGATCGATCCCGAACTCGGCGCCGACATCGTGTCGCTCGGCATGGTGCCAGATGTGGTGGTCGCCCCCAACGGTGTGGTCACCGTCGGCGTGAAGCTCACCATCGGTGGATGTCCGCTTCGAGCGCAGATCAAGAAGGACGTGGAGACCCGGGTGGCGGTGCATCCCGGTGTCACCGATGTGAAGATCGACTGGGGCGAGATGACCAGCGACGAACGAACCGACGTGATGTTGAAGGCCCGCTGGAACGCGCGGGAGAACGCACCCGACACCGAGATCCCCACCAGTGCCCGCATCCTGGCGATCGCGAGCGGCAAGGGCGGCGTGGGCAAGAGCTCCGTCACCGTCAACCTCGCTGCTGCTGTCGCGGCGCAGGGATTCACGGTCGGGGTGCTCGATGCCGACATCTGGGGCTTCTCCGTGCCGCGACTGCTCGGCATCGACGATCGGCTCGAGGCGCTGCCGGTCGAGGGTTCCGACAAGCCGAAAATCATCCCGAACGAACGCAAGGTCGGCCGAGGCCTCCTCAAGGTGGTGAGCACCGGCTTCCTCGTCGGTGAGGACACGGCACTGATGTGGCGTGGCCTGATGCTCACGAAGGCCGTCGAGCAGTTCCTGCGCGATGTGCACTGGGGAGACCTCGACTACCTGTTCATCGACATGCCGCCCGGCACCGGCGACGTCCAGATGGGGTTGGCGCGCATGCTGCCGCGCACCGACCTGCTGATCGTCACCACGCCGGCGCTCGCTGCGCAGAAGGTCGCAGCTCGGGCCGCCGACATGGCCCGCCGCAGCTTCCTCCGGGTGTGCGGCGTCATCGAGAACATGAGCTCGTTCACGTGCGATCACGGTGAGACGTACGCATTGTTCGGTTCAGGCGGCGGGCAGGCGCTGGCCGACGAGATCGGGGTGCCGTTGCTCGGTCAGGTGCCGCTCGAGCCGTCGGTTGCGGCCGGCGGCGACGCTGGGGCGCCGGTGAGTCTCGACGGCACCGGTCCGGCCGCCGATGCGTTCCGTGCCATCGCTCGGCTGATCATCGACGAGGTCGCACCGCCCACCAACATGGCCGGCTGCTCGGCTCGGATGCTCGACCTGGTCACCAAGGCGCTCGACGCGAAAGACGCAGCGAGCGCTTAGTCCATCTCGTCGTAGCCGGGTTCGCCCGGCATCACGATGCCGACCATCCGGCCGTCGACGCGCCTGATCTTCGGCAAGATGCACGGCGGAGTCGGCAGTGCGTGTCCGGCAGCGATCACGTCATCGACGGTGGTGAAGCCTCGGAGGAACGTCAGGTTGGTGATCGTCGGCGGCATCATCATCAGCTCACCGGCAGCCTGACGCTCCAACGCATCGGCGGGCCGCACCCACAGGCTGTCGATCGTCTCGCTGTCGTCGTGCGAGTGCGCCTGATCGGGTGGGGCTGCGACGAGGTAGAAGCGGGTGTCGAAGCGGCGCTGCTCACCGATCGGGGTGATCCAGTGCGCGACCCAGGCGAGCTCGTCGATCGCCGGGGTGAGGCCGTGCTCATCGCACAGCGCGAGCAGTTCGGCCGTGCCGTCGTGGATCGCCTCTCGATGCGCGAGGACCGGATGGCCATCCGACACGAACGAACCCGAGGCATCACGAGCGAGCAGCACACCCGCCTCCTCGAAGCACTCTCGGATCGCGGCGAGGCGGTGTGCTCGGTCGGCGTCGTCCCCGTCGCTCGACTCCACCCGACCGCCGGGGAACACGTACATGCCGCTGCCGAACGCAGCCGCCAGCGTGCGACGCAGCATGAACACCTCGAGGCCCGGGTTGTCGGCATCACCGTCGCGCACGAGCATCACGGTGGCGGCCGGTCGGATCGGCACCGTGGCGGGGTCGTAGGCGTTGGTCTCGGACATCGTGCCGTAGTCTTGCCGTTCGTGCTGGTGTGGATGGATCTGGAGATGACGG
>JBMOFX010000356.1:0-2387 GCA_049318665.1 Ilumatobacteraceae bacterium
TCGTCACACGGTGATGTGATCGACCGCACTGCGGTGAGCGAGCAGGCAGTCATCGCCCATGTCGTGCCGCTGCGTTCGGGGTCGACGTGGTACACCTCACTCGGCGACCTGCCGTTCGTGCTGCTGTGCGCCGTGACGCTTGCACTGGCCATGGGGCTCGGCCGTCGCGTCACACCTCCAGCAGCACTGTGACCGGGCCGTCGTTCACGATCGTCACGAGCATGTCGGTCCGGAACCGACCGGTGGCCACCGTCGCGCCGAGTGATCGGAGGTGTTCGACCACCGCCGATACCAACGGCTCCGCGTGCTCGGGGCGCGCCGCTGCAATCCAGCTCGGCCGCCGCCCACCGGCCGTGTCGCCGTAGAGGGTGAACTGGCTCACCACGAGCACCTCGCGGGTGGTGTCGGCCACCGACCGGTTCATCACACCCTCGTCGTCGTCCATCACGCGCAGGTGCCAGATCTTCTCGGCGAGCTTGCGTGCCTGCTGGTCGGCGTCGTCGTGCGTGACGCCGACCAAGACGCAGAGCCCTTGCCCGATCGCACCGACCTCCTCACCCGCCACCGTCACCGCTGCTTCACGCACTCGCTGCACCAGTCCTCGCATCCGGCGATGATGGCATGCGGTGGTGATGGCAGGCTGGGCCGATGATCGAACTCGCATGCGGCGACGTGGTGGCAACCGTCAGCCCCGCGGACGGTGGACGCGTCGCCTCGCTCACGGTCGGCACGACCGACCTGCTGGTGCGAGGTGACTCGTCGCACGACCCGATGAGCTGGGGTTCGTATCCGATGGTGCCGTGGGCGGGACGAGTGCGCGACGCAGCGCTGCTGTGGGAGGACGGCGTCGTGCGACTGCCGGTCAACATGCCACCGAACTCGATCCATGGCACCGGGTTCACCACCCGCTGGGACGTCCTCGACGATGGCCTCGATCACTGTGAACTGCAGTGCGCGCTCGACTGGCCCCTTGGCGGGACCGCTCATCAACATGTGCAACTCACGCCCGGCGGGCTGGTGTGCGTCCTCACGGTGGTCGCCGGTCACCGCCGGATGCCGGCCGTCATCGGTTGGCACCCGTGGTTCGTGAAGCCGGTCGACGACCGTCTCCGGTTCGGGTCGATGTACGAACGTGGCGCCGATGGGCTCCCGACCGGACGACGGCTCGAACCGACCCCCCGGCCGTGGGACGACTGCTTGGTGAGACCCGATCCGCCGCTGCAGCTCCGCTACCCGAATCTCACCGTCTCGATCGCCAGCGATGCCGACCACTGGGTGGTGTACGACGAACCTGCGCATGCAACATGCGTCGAGCCACAGAGCGCCCCGCCCGACGCGTTCGGCCTGGGTCTGGCCCCCACGCTCGCCCCTGGGGAGATGCTCCAGCGCACGATGACGATCACCTGGGCGTAGCCTGGCCAGCCATGCATGTCAGCCCCCGTGACGACGAGCCGCTGCGGATCGCCTACCTCACCTACCGCGGTAAGCCCCACGTCGGGGGGCAAGGCATCTACACCCGGCACCTCACCAAGGCGCTCGCCGACCTCGGGCACCACATCGAGGTGTTCAGCGGCCAGCCCTACCCCGTGCTCGACGAGCGAGTCCCACTGCACCAGTTGCCGAGCCTCGACATGTGGAACGACCACTTCCCCGGTCGGTTCCCTGCGTACTGGGAGATCAAGTCCAAGGGCGACGTCGTCGAGGTGCTCACCCATCTGAAGGGCTCCTTCGGCGAGCCACTCGCATTCAGCGTGCGCGTCCTCGACCAGCTCAAGCGTCGCCAACGTGACTTCGACCTCGTCCACGACAACCAATGCCTCGGCTACGGCATCCTCCGCGTCGAGAAGCTGATCCCCACGATCGTCACGCTCCACCACCCGATCACGCGCGACCGTGCACTCGAGATGGAGCACGCCACCAGCGGCAAGCGTCGTCGCAGTGTCGGCCGGTGGTACAGCTTCGTGAAGATGCAGGGGCGCGTGGCGAGCCGGATGCCGCGGATCGTCGTCGTCAGCGCGAACTCGATCAAGGACATCCACAGCGACATGGGTGTGAGCCTCGATCGGATGCGGCTCGTGCCCGTCGGTGTCGACCCCGATCTGTTCAAGCCCACACCGGGAGTGCAGCGCCAGCCCGGCCGCCTCATCACCACCGCCTCCGCCGACGTGGCGTTGAAGGGTCTGGCGTTCCTGCTCGAAGCGATGGCGAAGCTGCGTACCGAACGCGACGACATCCGCCTCACCATCATCGGCAAGCCGCGTGAGGGCGCAAGCAACGACCTCATCGACAAGCTCGGGCTGCGTCCGTACATCGACTTCGTTTCGGGTGTCACCGACGAGCGCATCGTCGAGCTCTACGCCGAGGCCGAGCTGGCCGTCGTGCCGAGC
>JBMOFX010000357.1:0-2383 GCA_049318665.1 Ilumatobacteraceae bacterium
GACTCGGGTGACGGCCTACGACTCGGGGGTCAGGGGGAGATGCGGACCGCAGTCGCTTGGCGGGCGGCGTCGACCAGCCAGCCGGGGAAGAAGCCGACGAGCAGCGTGAACCCGACGCACAACGTGATCGCCAGCCCCGTCGCAAACGGCACGTGCACCGGTTCGCGGGCGTCGTCACCCGACTCGGGTTCGCTCACCCACACGGCGATCATGATGCGGAGGTAGAGGAAGGCAGCGATGACCGACGCGACCATTGCGATGACGGCGATCGCGTAGCTGCGCTCTTCGATCGCTGCCTGCAGCACACTGAACTTGGCGATGAACCCGGCCGTGAGCGGCACACCTGCCTGTGCGAGCAACAACACGGTGAGGCCGAGCGCGAGCACCGGCTGCGATCGGCCGAGGCCGCGGAAGGCATCGAGGCTGGTGCTGCCGTCACCCGTGCGAGCCACCAGCGTGACGATCGCGAACGAGCCGAGGACGAGCACCGAGTAGAGCAGGAGATACAGGAGCGCCGACGACGTGCCGAGGCCGGGGTCGGCTTCGCCGGCACGATGGCCAGCAGCCTCCACGCCGACGAGGATGAAGCCAGCGTGGCTGATCGACGAGTAGGCGAGCATGCGCTTCACGTCGGTCTGCACGACGGCCAGCGTGGAACCGACCACGACGGTGAGCACCGCGAGCACCCAGATCGCCGGCCGCCAATCATCACGCCAGTACGGCAGTGCGGTCACGAGCACGCGCAGCAATGCGCCGAACGCTGCAACCTTGCCGACCGAGGCGAGGAAGCCGGAGACGGGAGTGGGCGCTCCTTGATACACGTCGGGAGCCCAGAAATGGAACGGCACCGCCGACACCTTGAACGCCAAGCCGACGATCATCAAGGCAACGCCGGCAAGCACGAACGCGTCGTGGCGATCCGCTTGCACGAAGTCCGTGAACGCCTTGTTGATCCCGTCGAAGTTGACGCTGCCAGAGCCGCCGTACACGAGCGCGACGCCGTAGAGGAAGATCGCCGACGAGAAGCCACCCATCACGAAGTACTTGAGGCCGCTCTCCTGGCTGACGATGCGGCGACGATGGCTCGCGGCCAACACGTACATGCCGAGCGACAGCACCTCGAGCCCGAGGAACAAAACGATGAGGTCGTGCGCGCTCGCCATCACGACGCCGCCGATGGCCACCATGAGGTAGAGCGCGTAGACCTCGGGGCCTTCCATCCGCTCACGCCGGAGGTAGTCGTCGGTGACGAGGCTCGAGATGATCACGGCCGCACAGATCGTGATGGTTGCGAACATCGCGAAGCCATCGAACGCGATGGCACCGGCCACGAGGGTTTGTGCGCCCTTGTCGGTGATGTCGTCCCACAGCACGAACGACATCACCATCGCGGCACCGGCGGTGGTGGCGGTGAGCGCTGCGTACAGTCCGCGCGGCCAGCGCGGGAAGAGCGACCCGAGCACCATCAGCAGCAGGCCGCCACCGAGCAAGATCAGGATCGGCGAGAGGGCGAACCAGCCCAACTCGGGTGCGTTGAACGGCGGCAGGGTCACGGCTGCACCTCATCGGTGGGTGCGGTCGGGACAATCGGCTCCTCGTAGTCGGTCTTGTCGCTCACGTGCGCGATGAGTGCCTTCACGCTGGGCTCGATGCGATCGAGCATCGGCTTCGGATACACACCCGTGAACACGATGATCGCGATGAACGGCAGCAGGATCGCCGCCTCCTTCGCGCGCAACTCGGGGAACGATCGATTGGCCTCGTTGGGCTCACCGTGGAAGACCCGCTGGTAGGCCCACAGCAGGTAGAGCGCGGCGAGGATCACACCGGTTGCCGCCACCACGGTCCACCACCGAGCGGTGAGGAACGAGCCGGTGAGCACCAGGTACTCGCCGACGAAACCGTTGAGACCCGGCACCCCGATCGACGACAGCATCACCACCATGAACCCCGCCGCGAAGATCGGGGCGACGCTCTGGATGCCACCGAGCTCGGCGATCTGACGGGTGTGGCGGCGTTCGTAGATCATCCCGACGAGGAGGAACAGCGCGCCGGTGCTGATGCCATGGTTGATCATCTGCATCACACCGCCGGTGACCGCCTGCGCCGTGAGCGCGAACGTGCCGAGCACGATGAAGCCGAGGTGCGCAACCGACGAGTAGGCGACCAACCGCTTGAGATCCTTCTGCATCGTCGCCGCGACGGCGCCATAGATGATGCCGATCGTCGCCAACGTGAAGAACAGCGGGCGGCCCCACAGCGCAGCCTCGGGGAACAGGTACACGCCGAACCGCAGCAACCCGTAGGTGCCGAGCTTCAACATCACACCGGCCAGGATGACCGAGCCGCCCGTTGGTGCCTGCGTGTGCGCGTCGGGCAACCA
>JBMOFX010000358.1:0-2379 GCA_049318665.1 Ilumatobacteraceae bacterium
CACAACCTGCTGTCGGCGATGGTCGACAACCACCTGCACCAGGGCAACGAGCTCGACCTCGACCTCCACAACATCACGTGGCGCCGCGTCATGGACGTGAACGACCGCTCGCTGCGCAACATCATCGTCGGCCTCGGCGGGAAGATGGACGGCGTCGTTCGTCAGACCGGCTTCGACATCACCGCGGCCTCTGAAGTGATGGCGATCCTCGCACTCTCCACCTCCGTCGAGGACATGCGCGCTCGCATGGGCCGCATCGTCGTCGGCTACACCAAGGACGGCACGCCCGTGACGGCCGAGCAGTTGAAGGGCGCCGGCTCCATGGCGGTCATCATGCGCGAGGCAATCAAGCCCAACCTTCTGCAGACCATCGAGAACACCCCCGTCATCGTCCATGCCGGTCCGTTCGGCAACATCGCCCATGGCAACTCGTCGATCGTCGGCGACCTCATCGGCCAGCGCGGCGGCGACTACCTCATCACCGAGGCCGGCTTCGGTGCCGACATGGGTGCCGAGCGGTTCTTCAACATCAAGTGCCGCAACTCGGGCATGGTGCCCGACGCTGCCGTGCTCGTCGCCACCGTGCGGGCGCTCAAGGCGCACAGCGGCAAGTTCCGCATCGTGGCCGGTAAGGCGCTCCCGCCCGAGCTGCTTGCTGAGAACCCCGACGACGTGCGCGCCGGTGCCGCGAACCTGATCAAGCAGATCGAGAACGTGAAGGTCCACGGCGTCTCCCCCGTCGTGGCGATCAACGCGTTCCCCGGCGACTTCGACTCCGAGCACCAGGCGATCCGCGAGATCGCCGAGTCGGTCGGCGCACGCGTCGCCGTGTGCACGCACTTCGCCGACGGCGGCAGAGGCGCCACCGAGTTGGCGCAGGCCGTCGTTGAGGCGTGCGACGAGCCGAGCACCTTCCAGTTCTGCTACGAGGACTCGTTCACGCTGAAGCAGAAGATCGAGGCAGTCGCCACCAAGGTGTACGGCGCCGCCAACGTCACCTACTCTGCGGCGGCCAACACCCAGCTCGATCGCTATGAGAAGAACGGGTTCGGCAACCTGCCGGTCTGCATCGCGAAGACCCACCTGTCGATCTCCGGCGACCCGACCCTGAAGGGTGCCCCGACCGGGCACACCCTCAACGTGCGTGAGGCGCGCGCCAGCGTCGGCGCGGGCTTCGTGTACCCGATCTGTGGCGACATGACGACCATGCCGGGCCTCGGCTCCGCGCCTGCGGCGTCGATCATCGACTTCGACGACGACGGTCAGATCGTGGGTCTGTCGTGACCGCTGTCGTCATCGACGGCAACGCGGTACGCGACCAGATCCTCGCCGAGATTCGCGCCACGATCGACGCCGCCGGCAACCCCCACGTCTGCCTCGCGACGGTGCTCGTCGGTGACGACAAGCCCAGCCAGTCGTACATCCGCAGCAAGCAGCGCAAGGCCGGCGAGGCAGGCATCCAGTCGCGCCACATCGACCTGCCCGCCACGGCGAGCCAGGCGCAGGTCAACGAGACCATCGCCGAACTCGCCGCCGATGCTTCCGTGCACGGGATCCTGTGTCAGTTCCCGCTGCCCGATGGCCTCGACATGGAGCAGGTGCTCGAACAGATCCCGTTCGAGAAGGACGTCGACGGACTCACCGAGCGGTCGATGGGTCGGCTCGTGCGCGGCCAGTCGGGCCACGTCGGCTGCACGCCGCTCGGGGTGATGCGTCTCCTCGAACGTCACCACGTGCCCACGGTCGGCAAGCGTGCGGTGGTCGTCGGACGCTCGACCCTCACCGGTCTCCCCCAGGTGCTCCTGCTCGGCCGCAAGGGCTGCGACGCGACGGTGACACTCGCGCACTCGCGCACCCCCGCCGCCGACATGATCGAGATCTGCCGCGAGGCCGACATCATCGTGGCGTGCGCGGGTCAGGCCCGGATGATCACCGCCGCACACGTGAAGCCCGGCGCAGCGGTGATCGATGTCGGCATCAGCCGCACCGAGGCCGGTCTCGTCGGTGACGTCGACTTCGACGCCGTGAAGGAGATCGCCGGCTGGATCACCCCGATGCCCGGCGGCACCGGCCCCATGACCATCGCCTGCCTGATGGAGAACACCCTCGCCGCCGCCAAGATGCAAGGCGCCTTCCCCGCCTGACGAGCGAGTCCACCGTCGACAACCGAGTCTCTCGTGCGCACCCGAGTCGCTCGTGTCGTGGGGGGTGCACCGAAACCCTCGGTCAGGTGGCCCGAGCTTCCGTGTGACACCCCCGGCGTACGGTTCCCGTCATGGGGATGGCGACGGTGGCGATCGAGCGGGAGCGCGAACGGCTGGCTCACGAGGGCGAGCTCGCGGAGGTGGCGGGGCAGGTCAAGCTCCCGGGCGTCCGCGT
>JBMOFX010000359.1:0-2348 GCA_049318665.1 Ilumatobacteraceae bacterium
ATCGCCTCGCTGTTGGCACGCGGTGCGAGGCCGTCGTACTCGCCACACATCACAAGGGTCGGGCACGAGATGCGGTGCAACCGATCCCACACGTCGTGGCCACGGCGCGCCTCGAGCTGCATCACCTCTCCTCGCTGACGCTCCGGGTCCTTCGACGCAGCGCGTGCCGCCGACATCTCCACCAAGGCGCGATCAGTCGGATGCTCCTCGAGCCAGGCCGCGTCGAAGCGGGTGTCGAGGTTGTGCAGCGACACCCTGGCGCGATCTGCGGGCTCCATCGCGGCGAGCGTGTGCAGCGGATACGACGAGCCGCCATCGCCACCGGGCGACGTGCACAGCAGCGCCAACCGCTCGACTCGCTCGGGCCAGGTGACGGCGAGTTCCTGCGCCACCATCCCGCCGAAGCTGATGCCGAACACCATCGCGGTCTCCCAGCCGACGTGGTCGAGCAGCGCCGCGCCGTCCGCCGCGTAGTCGGCCATCGTCGGTTGTGCTGTCGGAATCCCACTACGACCGAGGCAGCGCTGGTCGTGGACGAGCACCTCGCACCGCGCCGCGAGCATGTCGATGAGGGGACGGGAACCGTCGATCGAACCACCCGAGCCGTTGAACACGAGCAGCCGTGGGCCGCGACCGACGATCTCGTAGTACAACTCGATGTCGCCCCGGTCGAGCGTGGGCATCAGCGCGCCTCGTCGGCAGCGGCCAACGCGTCGGCCACCAGCGCCTCGAACGCAGCGACGTCACCGTGCAGCGGTCGAAGCGCTTCGCCGCCGAGTAGCAGTGACACCCGGTCGCCATCGTGTGCGATGACGCACGGCAGATGATCACGAGCGATATCGGCGAGTTCGCCGGACAGATCGTTGCGGTGGAGGTACTCGATCGGGAGGCCGATCCGAGTCGCGCAGGCAAGGAAGTCCGGCCGCTTGCGAAGGCGTCCGTGCGTGATGTCGCACAGCGAGCAGTGCTCGCCACCAAACAACGTGCCGACGACGTAGCGCAGTTCGCCCACCAGCGTGCCGTCGGCGTCGTAGACAAACGTGAGTCGGTCGATCGCCATCGCACGTAAGGTACGCCATGCCCAGCGATCTGACGCTCAAGACCATGAACACCGTGCATCGCTTGTTGACGACGGTGACCTTCGGCAAGTTCGGACGCCAGTTTGGCGTGATGCCGGTCCTCGAGTTGACCACGATCGGCCGCAAGAGCGGTCAGCGCCGCAGCGTCCTGCTCACGTCACCCGTACAGCAAGGCGACACGCTCGTCATCGTCGCCTCGCGTGGCGGCGACGATCATCACCCCGCCTGGTTCCTCAACCTTCAGGCGAACCCCGAGGTCGAGGTGAGCCTCAAGGGCGCACCCAAGGAATCGATGCGCGCCCGCATCCTGTCGTCGGACGAGCGCACCGGCCTGTGGCCGCAGGTGACCACCGCCTACAAGGGCTACGCCGGCTACCAGGAGAAGACCGACCGCGAGATTCCACTGGTGGCTCTCGAGCCCGTGTGAGGCCGCTGCCTCGCTAGCATTGACCCGTCTTCCGCGGGTGTAGTTCAACGGTAGAACCTCAGCCTTCCAAGCTGATGGTGCGGGTTCGATTCCCGCCACCCGCTCTGCTACCGCCCTGCGAGCAACGAGTGGCTCAGGCCCAGTTGTCGATGGCGTGACGAAGGCGTTCGATGGTGACGCGGGTTCGCACGGCGATCACCCCGGGCATTGCCGCCAACTCGTCGTCGGCGCCGTCGGTGAAGTGGACCACAAGTCGATCGAAGGTCCGCTCGTCACCGATGATGCGGCCCTCGACGTGCAGCACGATCCCCTCGTCGAGCGACGACGGACCGATGCCCGCAGGCAGCGCGACGAAGCGGACGATCCCGGCACCGTCACTCTCACCTGACACCGTGGCGCCGTCGACGGGCATCGCGGCGACGACGATGGTGAACTCCATGCCCGCCGACTTGTGCACGTGCTTCTCGCGGAAGTCGGGGCGTGACTGCATGTCGATGAACGACTTCCGCGTGGGGTAGAGCACGATCGCCATTCGGTCCCACACCGGGTCGGGATCGCCCGCTGCGTCGATGACGTCACCGACGAACACGACCCGCGCCCCGATACGGGCGAGCACGTCGGTGGGTGCGTATCGGTCGTCGGCCTCGCGGCCGGACACGGTGGCGTCGGCGTCGGCGTCGCGGTAGGCCGCTACCTGCCGGTACTTCATGAAGTTGACCATCAGCACCGGGCCGTCCGACTCGGGCGGTGTGGTCGCCAGCTGCATCCCGTATTCGTGATCGATCGTCCCGTACGCCATACGGCACTGTAACTATTGACAGCCGCCCTGACACGAACCGTCG
>JBMOFX010000360.1:0-2336 GCA_049318665.1 Ilumatobacteraceae bacterium
GCCACGGCGGCGGCTCGATGACGGCCGCCATCATCGACGCGCTCAACAAGCTCCGCTGAAGCTCAGCCGCGCCGTGCGCCACGACCTTCAGCGTTTCGTCGCCTGCATGAGATCGACCAACACCCGCAAGGCTGCGCCGCCTGCTCCGACGACACGACGCGCCCGGGCCCTGGGGCGCCGTCCCACAACGCCGGTTCCGTGACGCGAGTTCTGCCGGGCGATCATGGGGTCGTGTCGGAGAATGACTTGCCACGGATTGGCGCGCCGGCGACTCGGGCGCTTGCTTCGATCGGGGTGACTCGGCTTGAGCAGGTGGCCGGATGCAGTCGGGCGCAGCTATTGGGTCTTCACGGCTTCGGGCCTCGTGCACTGCGATTGCTCGAAGAGGCGCTTGCTGCGCGCGGTGAGGCGCTGCGTTCCTGACTGACCGCTGACCAATGACGGGCTGTCGGCGACGACCGAACGCTTCGCGGTGTTGCCGGTCGAGTGGCGCGCAGCAGACGAACCCTCACACCAACCCTCCCACCAACCCTCACATGTGTCGTTCGCTGTGCCCGACGGATGATGAGGGGTCCCGTCGGGCGTGCCAGTTTCGTCGTCATCGACGCACCTGCCGTGGCGAGGGCATCGCCCACAACTGCGTGTTCGGCAGCACCGTCACCGGCCCCGCACATGTCCGGCCCGACATCGCCTGCTTCGACCTGCACCTGCGCCGCGACGAGCGCGACCTGAACCCACACGGCCGGGCTGCGAACGATAGGCCGGCCCGTGCTACGCAGGCCGGTTGCTGTCGGCCTACACAGTGTCGGCCCGAGCCCGACGCGGTCGACCGGACCGTGTGGATCATCATCGACGTCCTCGACGACCCCGACGGCACCATCACGGTGCTGTGGCCCAGCGACTATGGACCCGGCTCGCGTGAGCCCTCAAGCCGTGCCGGTGTGAGCCTGCACGGCTCGGATCGGGGTTCATTACACAGAAAATCACCAAAGGTGGACGGTGGCTCTCCGTCAGTGGGTGTGCTGTCGGTGTCAACGGTTCGTGGGGTCGGAACCTGTGTTGCGGGTATTTCGAATACTTCGTATGCTTCGACTAGCGCCAACCTGCCTGCGCCGCAAGGAGACACGACCGTGGCATCTGCACTTCTCGACCACCAACTCACCGTCCCCGACGAGCACACCGCCACTCAGGCGGCCGAGGCTGTGGCCATCCTCGAGCGATTCCTCCGCCAACACCCCGAACTCGCGGACGTTCCGGTGTCGCTGCAGGCCAACGACGTCGGCACCGTCGTGCAGCTTCCCGGCCACGCGCTGCGACTGCTTGTCGACATACTCACCCAGATCGCCAATGGCAACGCGGTGACCGTGGCACCCGTACACGCCGAACTCACCACTCAGCAGGCTGCGGATGTGTTGAACGTCTCGCGGCCGTACCTGGTGAAGCTCCTCGAGGAACGCAAACTGCCGTTCCGGCGCGTTGGCAACCGCCGCCGCGTCTTGCTCGCCGATCTCCTGGCATACAAACGCGTCGACGACGCCGAGCGTCGCGCTATCGCCGACGAACTCACCGGCGAAGCCCAGCGCATCGGCCTGGACTACTAGCGAGCCAGGAAGGCTGGCGTGGCCTTCGACGCGACCTACGACGCGTGCGTGTTGCACCCGGCGGGGCTACGAGATCTCCTCATCCGGCTTGCGACCACCGGTCTGTTCCGCGCTCACTGGAGCACGGACATCCTCGACGAGATGGTCCGCTCGATCCTGCGCCGTCGGCCCGACCTGACCGAAGCCCAATTGGCCCGCACCCGTCAACTGATGTGCGAGGCGGTCCCTGACTGCCTCACCACCGGCTACGAGCGGCTCCTCGATGGCCTCCACCTGCCCGACCCCAACGACCGACACGTCGTTGCAGTAGCCATTCGCTCCGGTTCCCAAGTCATCGTCACCGAGAACCTCAGCGACTTCCCGGCTGACGTGCTCCGGTCCTACAACATCGAAGCTCAGACCCCCGACGAGTTTCTGCTCCATCTCGTCGACCTGTCACCGGCGACGATCTTCCGCGTGCTCGAAGCGCAGGCAGCAGCCCTTCGGAACCCGCCGATGAGCGTTGACGAGTTGCTCGACCATCTCACCCGCTCCGGGCTTTCCCGCTCGGTCGCCGCGTTGCGGGGCCGCTAGTCGTCGAACACCACCGACGAACCCCCACGGCTGTCGCTCGTTACTGCCGGCGTCACTGCCAAAGCCAGCTCATCAAGCCGTTGGCCACGGAAAACGTCGACATCCGCCGAATCCCTCCCGTTCCGCTCGTGGAGCAACTCTGGTTGCAGATTCGTACGAAAT